>NZ_CAMYWM010000005.1 GCF_947302755.1 uncultured Anaerovibrio sp. | reverse complement strand
GGGAGATATGCTCGCCAGCTGTTGTAGTTTGTTTTCCCCCACCTAAAGAGGTGGGAGACATCTTAAAGCTCGTTATATTACTATCACACGCAAAAAGCTGCTGCACAAGGAAGCCATATGCTATCCAGGTGCAACAGCTTTTTTGTTTGTTGTAAAAAATACTTGTTCTTATCCCAGGTCTACCAGTGTCCGTTTGCGCTTGTCAAACATGACACCCTGGGTGTAGCCATAGCGCCCCACATAATCAATGGCTTCGTCGATATAGCTGCCGCAATCCTCCGGCTTGTGGGCATCGGAGCTGGTTATTATTGGCAAATCAGCCTTGGCGGCCAGCTTCATGAACTTATAATATGGGGTTATTTCCGCAATTGGATAACGGTAAACCGTACCCGTATTCACATCAACGCACATATTGGCCTTTTTCAGGGCAGCTATGGCCCGCTCCAAATATGGCGTGGCATCAAAGGATGGAATAATCCTGTAGAGGCGGATATTGTAAGGATGACCCAGCACATCATAAAGTCCGCTGGCCACCATATGCTCTATTTCCCGGGTATAGGCATCATAAATATCATCCAGGGTATGATGGTTCCACTCGGACATTATTTCCTCGGAATCATAGGCCCAGCCCCGAATAAAGTGAATGGAGCCAATAATATAATCAAAATCGTATTCCTTCAATATTTCCGCTACCTGCTCCTGATTTTGGAAATTGCACACCTCTATGCCGGTTTTGGCCTTGTAGCCCGCCGATTTCAGTTTTTCCATAAATTCAAAATAATCATCCAGAGTGTGCTTGAACTTGTTGGATTTCAGCCACTGCTGCTGGAATTTTCCCACAAAGGACTCATCCAAAATCAAATCATCATAATAAAGCTGCTTAAACTCCGGAAAGGTGTGGCTGTGTTCCGAAATACCGATTTCATCCAGGCCCCGCATGGCAGCAGCCTCAAAGAAGCCCTTGGCCCAGTCCACATCATAGTCGCCTTTTTCAAAATGCATATGATAGTCAAATTTCATATACTGATCTCCTCTACCCCAAAATAACCTATGGTAAAAATTGCCTAAATCAAACCCTGCTTAATAAATTCCTTGATTTGGTGCATAACGCCGTGGTCTTCGTTGCTCCCGGCAGTAAACCGCGCCACCTTCTTCAGCTCCGGATGGGCATTTTCCATGGCGTAGCTGTAATACACCGATTGCATCATTTCATAATCGTTCATATAATCCCCAAAGGCCGCACATTCCTCCGGCCTGAAGCCAAATTCCTCCTGAACATGGTTGATGGCCCAGCCCTTGTTGATACCGGGATTGAGTATATCCACCCAGTAGTTGCTGCTAAGTGACACCTGCTGCTCCGGCTCAAACTGTGTTAATACCGGCATAAGATTGCGCTCTGCATCCAGCCCCTCACAGTCCGCAAAGGCCATTTTGACGAATTCATCCTCCACATCATCAAAGCTGTCCACAAATTCGCTGTGGGTAAAGAAACGGCGGGCCTCATGGATATATGGCTTCCACTCTCTACGCACATAGGCGTGCTTTTTGCCGCACAATATGGCATAAATACCATGTTTATCCGCCTCGGCGATTACCCGATGTACCAGATCCAGGTCCAAAACGCTGGAACAAATTTCCCTTCCCCGATACATATTAAAGGCCCCATTTTCCGCCAGGAACATAAAATCATCTTTATACTCCCCCATTTGCTCCAAAAGGGCAAAATACTGACGGCCACTGGTAGGGGCAAAGATAACGCCGCGCCTTTTAAGCTCTGCCATGACCTCCGGAAATTCCCCTGGCAGCTCCCCATTGTCATCCAGCAGGGTACCATCCATATCCGAAAAAATAATCCTTATCATAAAATCTCCCGTAAACAAGCAAATTACCAATATTACTTTACATTATAGCAGGTAATAAGGTTATTTCAACACAAAAAAAGGTCAGTGACTGTTGACTTCAGCTCGGGTCTCAGGGCTAGAACTTTTTTGCCTATTAATTACATAGCAGGAAAAATCAAAACTCGCTACGTCCTTTCAGGACTCGCTCAAACAATTGATTTTTCCTGCTAATTCCAGTATGGCAAAAAAGAGTTCATTAACGCCCTTCGCCCTAATGCTTCAGTCAACAGTCACTGACCTATTATTAATGAAATATCTAAAAGTGGGCAGAGGTAGATGGGCTTGAACGTACGGCATCGCTGCGTGAAGAAATCTTTTTCTTGGTATACTACGCTTTAGTGAAAAAAGTCGATGTTTGAGCGTAGCGAGTTTCGACTTTTTTCGCTATTTAATAGAGCAAGAAAAAGTTTTAGCAGCGTGACCGTGTGAAAGACAATCTGCCTCTGCCCCTTTTTTTATAAGATATTGCAATAATAGAATGGCAGGAACTACTGGATGTAGCATTTAGGACATGTTTTAGGTTCATGACCGACGCTACAGACAGTAGTCCCTGCCTTTTATTATTTAATTACCCTTTACGTCCATGATACAGACACCATGGCTCCTCGGCCATATAGTCCCCGTCGTTATAAAAGGCGGCCCTTGCCCGGCATCCGCCGCAGGCTCGCTTGAACTCGCATTCTCCGCAGCCATCCTTATATTCCAGGGTCCGCAGGGTGTTCAGCACCTCATTATTCCTCCAAATCTCGTCAAAGGGCATCTCCCGCACATCCCCCAGCTCCATGTTAAGGTATGCACATGGCTGAACCTTACCCCGTGGGCTGATAATACAGTAGGCCGTACCGGCCAGGCAGCCCCGGCGGAAGCGGGTCTTTATCCCCATCTGGGCCGCAATACGCATAAACTGGGGAGCACAGGTAGGCTTCAGCTCAATGTCCACCTCAGTCTGCTTCTTCATAATGCGGGTAAGGGTTTCCTCATACTGCTCGGCCCGCAGGGACTCAGCCTCAATGGTCTTGGCCCGGCCCGTTGGCACAAGGAAGAAGAAATGATGGGCCACCGCCCCCTCTGCCACAGCAAAGTCCGTGATGGCCTCCAGCTCGTGGTTATTCCAGTCCATTACAGTGGTATGAATCTGAAATGGCAGTCCCACTGCGCGGCAATTTCTCATGCCCTGAACGGCGCCTTCCCAGGCCCCTTCAAACTTACGGAACTCATTGTGCTTTTTCTTGTCCATGGAATCCAGGGAAATTCCCATACCCATGGCTCCGGCCTCCTTCAGCTTCCGGGCCATTTCCAGGGTTATCAGGGTACCGTTGGTACCAAATACACTGCGAAGGCCCAGGGAGGTGGCATAGGACACCAGCTCCAAAATATCCGGTCGGGTAAGGGGCTCACCGCCAGAAAAGATCATTATCTTAAAGCCTGCCTTGGCAATCTGCTCCAGCAGGGTCTTGGCCTCACTGGTGGAAAGCTCCTCCTCCGCCTTGCAGCCCGCCTCCCGGTAGCAATGGTCACAAAACATATTACAGGCATTTGTTACGTTCCAGGAAACTATCATTATTTATTACCTCCGCTAAGGCCAATTTCTTCATCCGTAAGGTAGCAGGCAGGATCAGATTCCCAGAAATCCCCGGTACGGGCCTCTGCACGGGTTCTGAAATTTCCGTTGCAATTATCAAGGAATTTGCACCTGCTGCAGCGTCCCTTTAAGAGAGGCTTTCTATCCTTCAGACCGGCCATTATCGGATGACCAGTATCGGTCCAGATTTCGCTGAATTTCCTATCACGCACATTACCAAAGGTATGATGCTGGGTAAACTGGTCAGGGTGAACGTAACCAAAGGGATCCACCTCACCGAAGGCAATGCCGGAGCGGTTGCCGCCATTCATGGATATAAATTCCTTTATCTGGGCCGCCAGCTGGTCATCGCCTGCCGCCAGTGCCTTCAGGTACATGTACACACCATCACAGTGGTTATCCACAGTGAGAATTTCCTTCTCCAAGCCCCGTTCCTCAAAATCCCTGGTGCGGCGGATAATGATATCCATGGCCCCACGGGATTCCTCCGGAGTCACATCCTCATCCATCATGGCATTGCCCCGGCCGGAATACACGAGATGATAGAAGCATACCCGGTTAATATTTTCACGCTCAATAAAATCGAAAATATTATCCAGCTCCTGAATATTGTGATGATTTATGGTAAAGCGAAGGCCTACACGCTGGCCTACCGCCACACAGTTCTGAATCCCCTGCATTGCCTTTTCATAGGCCCCGTCAACCCCACGGAATTTATCATTTACATCCTTTAAGCCATCCAGGGAAATCCCCACATAGCCCACCCCGATGTCCTTGATACGCTGGGCCACCTCACGGGTTATAAGGGTACCGTTGGTGGAAAGGGTGGGGCGAACCCCCTTCTTCTGGGCGTATTCTGCCAGCTCAAAAAAATCAGGGCGAATAAGTGGTTCGCCGCCGGAAAATAACAGTACAGGAACCCGGAAATCCGCCAAATCATCAATAAAGCTCTTGGCCTCCTCAGTGGTAAGCTCATTTTGATATTTTTTATTATCCGAGCTCATGTAACAATGGCGGCATTTTAAATTACAGGTCTTGGTGGAATTCCACACCACCACCGGTCCCATACCCTCGCCGGCACCGTTTTTCTGGGCATGGGCCCCCTTGGTATAACGCAGGGAATCACCATAATATTCCCGCTTAAATAATAACTTTGTAACACTAATCATTTTCCATCACCTAAATATACCCCTATTACTCACACACTTATTCCTTGCGGCCAATACCCGCCAGCAGCAGGGTAAGCTTCATTTCTATATTCCTTTCAAAGGATACCGGAATATGGCTGAAGGCTGCCGCCTGAAACATGGAATGAAACATTTCCGCCATAATCTCCGGCGATATATCATCCCTGAATTCCCCACTGGCCTGGCCGGCCTTCAGCAGCTCCAAAAACCTTCCCATAAACTCCGGGGCCGGCATGTCCACCCGGTGACCGCCACGGGGATTGGACTGGCTCATGGCTCCCGTAAAGAGCAATGGCAGCAGATATCTGTTTTCGCTCACCAGCTTGGCGGTAAGCATTACCATTTCCCGCAGGATAACCCCGTAGCCCGGTTGATTTATCATCAGGCTGTGCAGCTCCTCCGACATCACCCCGGCGAACCTGTTAAGGAGATTGATGAGAATGTCCTCCTTGGAATTAAAATAATTATAAAAGGTTCCCAGGCCCATATCTGCCGCATTCATAATATCAGCAATGGAGGTGGACTGAAACCCCTTTTTACTGAACTGCTCCACCGCCGCATTTAATATGTCATTGCGGGCCTTGATTTTTTTCAGCTCACGACGCCCCAGCCTTTCTTCATTATTTTCCTCATTATTTGCCATTATATCTGTCCTGTCCGATGTAATTGGATGTCCAGCCATGATACTACCTCCACGGATCCATGTTTAATACCCACGCTATGAGTAAAATGAATCCAATTCACTTTTTAACAGCTTTCTAAGTATATCACAAAATAAAAGCGCGAAGCAAGTGCTTCGCGCTTAATATACAATGGTGACCCAGGAGGGACTCGAACCCCCGACCCCTTGATTCGTAGTCAAGTACTCTAATCCAGCTGAGCTACTGAGTCATTGGCTGGCCTTAAATAACCAACAAAAATATGTTATCACAATAAAATATATTTGTCAATATTTTTTCACCCCGGCAACTGGGCTTTTTTCTCGCCGTCAGACACCAATGCGCCACTTAGCTTAACAAATTCCCTGTCGGCAGGGGTAAAGGAAAAAATTTTCTGATGCTCTGCCGGAATTATCTGATTTTCCTCAGCAATACTTATATCCAGCTGAATGCGGTTATTTCTGTCCCTGCGGAAGGAATATTCCCCTCTGGTACTGAGCCATTCATTAATCATCTCCAGATTAATAAAGGAGGCCTGTTTATTGTACTCCCTGTATTCATCTGTGGCAGCGGCAGCTGCCTGCTTCATATCAGAAAAGCTGCCTATCAAAAAGAAATCTGTACTATTTTCCGTAGTCAGCAGCTTCGTCACTATATAGGCCAATGTTTCCTCCTCATTTCTTCTTCCATGGCAGCAGCCGTGACTTCTTCACGTTAGTATGCTCCCACCCCACAATAACCTCCAGCACGGAGCCGGACACGCACCTGGTCTTGGCTGAAATACTTATGCAGTTGGCCGGCTTGGTGCTTGGGTCAATCTCCGCAATCTTCAGCCCGGTCCGTACCGGACAATCATCGTGCAGCATGCCCCGCAAGACACCGGCAATTGGCGTCCTTATATCCATTACATGGCCGCCTTCCACGTGGAGCCGTCCAATGAGCTCATCCTTGTCTATTACATAAGCAGTGGGATGCCCCGCCTCCAAATAACCATCACAGGGGGAATTTATGGAATGGGACTCCCGCATAATGGCCCGGGCCTCTGCTGTATCCCGTTCCGGCAGGGCAATGCCGTCCCGCAATATACGGCCGAGATTGTGGCCTCGGGCCGTCTCAATAACACAGGTAACATCCTGGCCTGCCACAAAGCCCGGCCCGATGCCTATGGTGAGGGGGGCCATATTTTTATTGGTGCCCAGATTACGCTTGGCATAAATCGCATCCACCAATATTTCCGGTTTAAAAATATCCAGGCTTTCCAGGTCCGGATCCACCATAATAACCAGCTTCCCGTCCTTCAGCATTTTGGCTGCTTCCTTGGCATCAGCCGCCTTATAGCAGGTCACCCGTTCCACCGTGGCCTCCCCGTCGTAAATTGCCTCAGAAAAAACAATATTCCGGCGAATGGCTGAGGGAAACTGCTTCTCCAGCATCAAAACCTTGTAACCGCAATTATACAACCGATGGGCAATACCGGTGGCCAGCTCGCCACCGCCCCTTATCATTACAAATTGTTTCATTTCTAGCTATCCTCATATATACGAACCCGAAGCCGCAATCCCCGTTCATCACACAGCTTCTGACAACGGTCTATCTCCTGCTGATTTTCCACCTTTTCCACCACGGTCATGACCACCTCAGGAACATATTCCTTGCAGTCCACAGCAAATTTCAGCATGGCCTCAAAGGACTCTATACCGTATTTGGCCCTGGTCAGCTCCAGATAACGTTCCTTATTGGAGGCATTCAGGCTTATGGAAATGGTGTCCAAAATTCCCCCGGAAAAATCACTGGCTGTACTGCGTCCGTACATAAGATCAGACAGGCCGTTGGTATTAAGGCGGGTTTTTACCTCCGGGTGAGTGTCCTTAACGTATTTTAAAAGCTTCACCACTGCATCAATACGGCTGGTGGGCTCACCGAAGCCGCAAAAGACTATCTCCGACACCTTATCCCAGGGAAGCTCATCCAGAAGTGACTTCACCTCATCCACCGAAGGCTCCTCCTTGAGCCACAGGCTGCTTTCCTCGGCCATTTCCTTCATATTGCGCAGACAAAAGGTACAGGCACAGTTGCACCTGTTGGTAAGATTTACATAAATACTCCGTTTGCCCTCCGGCTGCTCCCGTAGACTGTCGGCCACCGGCAAATACCGGCCGCCGGCATGAGTTGCATAAACTATCATATTGCCACCCCATATATAACTCTTATCTCAGCTCAGTCAAAAACTCCTCAAAGGCCAGACCGTAATTCCAGGGCAAATCCAGCTCACAGGTATATTCCAGCACCCTGTTAATAAAATCCGCCGCCTTGATAACTGCCGCCTCCAGGGACTCGCCATTTACCAGACTGCCGGCCACAATGGCTGCAAAGGCATCACCGGTACCGGACCGGTCGTCCCCCACCTTGTCCCTTTGAATAATCCGCTGAACTCCGTTTTTTTCGTAAACATAATTCTTGATGTGCTTATCATCACTGAGGCCGGTAATAACCACCTGCTCCGGGCCCCGTTCCCCAAGGCCCTTGGCCATTTTTGCCAATTCCTCCTCCCTGATTCTGCCCCCCTCAGGATATTCCACATCCAAAAGCTGACAGGCCTCAGTGAGATTAGGCGTTACCAAATCCGCCCATTTCAAAAGGCGGCGCATTTCCCGGCACATTTCCGGGGTATAGGAGGAATACAGCCGCCCATAATCCCCCATTACCGGATCCACCATTACCCTGGTATTCTCCCCCTTAAAGCGGTGAATGAACTCCTCCACCAGGGTTATCTGACCCAGGCTGCCCAAAAAGCCTGTGCAAATTCCATCAAATTCTATTTTGTGCTGTGCCCAGCTGTCCATATAGGGGGTCATATGCCGGGTATAATCATCTATAAAGGGATGCTCAAACCCGGTATGCACGGATAATATGGCCGTTGGCAGGGGACAGGCCTGTATTTTCATTGCTGAAATCAATGGCAGCTCCACCGTAACTGAACACCGGCCAAAGCCTGTTATATCATTAACCAACGCTATGCGCTTCTGTCGTTTCATCAAAATCGTCCTCTATCATCTGTACCCACAATTATTTAACCCGTCTAAGATACGGTGCCACCCGCTTCCTGAGCTTTGGATCCCTGCTAAGGGCCTCCTGGATAAGCCTCTTTTCCTTCTCCTTGGTGGCCTGCCGGCTGATATTCACCAAAATCCCCACAGCAAACAGGGACATAATCAGGGAGGTACCACCATAGCTGATAAAGGGCAGCGGAACACCAACAACGGGAATCATACCGCTTACCATAATCACGTTGGACACAGCCTGACCGCCTATCAGCAGCAGGATCCCCACCGCCAGCATCTGTCCATAGGAATCCTGGGCCTGCTTGGCAATGCGGGCCGCATAGCCGCAGAACAGCATATATACCATTAAAATGGCCACCACCATAATAAAGCCCATTTCCTGGCTGAATACGGCAAAGGCAAAGTCCGTATGAGCCTCCGGCAGGTAATCATACTTGCTGAGGCCCTCGCCGATGCCCATACCAAACAGACCGCCGGAACCAATGGACATCAGGGATCGTACCGTCTGATACCCCTGGTCATTCTCATATGGCCACGGGTCATAGGTAACCATCAGACGCTCCATTCGATAGGGCTGCATGTAAATCATAAGGCAAATCAGGGCACATCCGCCCAGCACCAGCCACTTCAGCTTGCTTAATTTAAGGCCGCCCACGGCCAGCATAATAACCGGAATACCCATAACAATACAGGCAGTACCCATATCCGGCTCCACATAAACCAGGAGAGCCAGGACACCGATTACCGCCAGCTGGCGGTTAAACAAATTCAGCTCCTTGCCCTTGCCGTTTCTGTAGGATATGTAATAGCCGGCCAGCATGATAGTCACCAGCTTGGCAAATTCCGCCGGCTGAAAGGAAAAGCCCGGCAAGGGAATCCAGCGGCGGGCACCATTGACCGGATCCGTAAACAGCAATACCACCAAAAGACAAACTATCAGTATTGCCGTTACCGGAATAATCAACGACCTCCACTTATGATAGTCAACCCGGCTCCCCAAAAAGCAGCAGGCTATTCCCAAGGCCATGCTGACCATGTGCTTGGCCAAAAAGGCATAGGGAGTCCCATAGTCCCGCTCCGCCATAACAAAGGTGGCACTGAACACATTAAAGGTTCCGGCAATAAGCAATATTATCACCAGGGCTATGATGGCCTCATGATTATTTTTCCATATCTTTACCCGCCGACGGCGTTCAAGTGGTTCTACTTTACGTTCAAGTGGTTCTACTTTATTCAAGGAAAGATTACCTCGCAACGATTAATTTTTTCACCAAATCCACTAAACTTGCGCTCATATTCCGTCATGATATTGTCCGGTCGGTGTTCAGCATGTAGGTCATAGGACACATCCTCCACCTTAAGGCCGGCCTCCTGAAACTGTTCCAGGGAAAAATCAAAGAGGGGACGATTATCGGTCTTAAATTCCAGCTTCCCCGGATGCTTCAGCAGCACTGAATAACGCCGCAGAAAGCCCACATGGGTCAGTCGGCGCTTGGCATGCCGGGCCTTGGGCCATGGGTCACAGAAATTTATATAGAACTGGTCCACCTCACCATGGTCAAAAATCTCTTCAATATGGTTAATATCAAATACCAATAATCTTACATTGGTAATTTCCAGCTCCCGAATTTTCTTGGCAGCCATGTACAGCACATCCTGCTGGGCCTCAATGCCAATGAAATTTATATCAGGATGTCCCAGGGCCATCTGGCTAATAAAATCCCCCTTGCCGGTACCCAGCTCCACGTGGAGAGGGGCCTTGCGGCCAAATACCTGATCCCACCGGCCCTTTTGGTCATCGGAGGCCGGATTATCCTTTGGGAATACAAAATCATCAAAGTTATGAATAGCCTGGTCCACCCAAGGCTTCCTACGTAAACGCAAACTTATCGCTCCTATTCAAATATAGTATTGTAGTGGCAAATTGATTTGAGCATTAGATTTCGATGCGTAAATAAACTATTTTTTTAATCCTGCACATTGGGAAAATATCCATTGTTTGAGCGTAGCGAGTTTGGATTTTTACCAATGCTAATTAAAAATAAAAAATAGTTTTAGCAGCGAAACCGAGCGAAAATCAAATGCCACTATATAACATTTTACTTTTTCTCAAAGCCATACTTTTTTAGATAGCGGTACAGGGTAACACGGCTTACGTGAAGGAGATTTGCCATACGGGACACATTGCCTCCCGCCGCCTTCCAGGCCTTCACAAAAATATCCTTATCTTCCTTCCACTTGTTGTCCGGCTTCACATCTCCCATCAGATTTATATCCTCCGGGCGGATAACCCCATCGGCAGTTTTAAAGAAGGCCACCTCCAGGACCCCCTGAAGCTGCTTTATATTCCCCGGCCAATCATAATTGGTAAGGAGCTTGACCGTTTCGTCCGAAATGGTTTTCTGTGGCATCTGGTGCTGACTGGCCAGCTCATTGACAATATGAACGGCCAAATCCCGTATATCCTCCCGCCGATTGCGCAGGGACGGTATACGAATTACACTTCTCGAAATAATATCATATAATTCCCTTGCAAACAAGCCTCTTTCCGTAAGCCGTTTCAAATCACTGTCACAGGCCCCCACAATCCGCACGTCTATGGACCGTTCCACGTCCTCCCCTACCCGGTTGGACTGACTGGTATTAAGGGCCGCCGCCAGCTCCACGGCAATATTTTTGGGCATTTTCTCTATTTCATCAATGAACAGCGTGCCGCCGGAGGCCAGCTCCAGCTTCCCCGGATGACTGATATCCGCATTAAGGGCCACGCCAAATATCTCCTGCTCCAAAATTTCCGGGGTAGTATCACCACAATGAATGGTAATAAGCGGCCCCGCCGCCCGTGGACTGGCCTGATGAATACCGTGGGCCATCCGCTGTTTTCCCGTACCGGCTTCCCCCTGAATCAGCATATGATGCTTATTTCTGGCAACGCGCAGTGCCTTGTCCTTAATGGAGCTAAAGTTAGTGCCGCCGCTTACCAAGGAGCTCAGGCTATATTTGGCCGTAAAGCCGGCTGCATGGGCCACCAGAGTCCGCAAATCCTCAATGGGCATGGATACGGCCACCACGCTGTGTACCGTCTCGTCCCCGTTATAATCCAGGGGAACTACTGTGGTAATATCCTCGTAGGTCTTGGCCTGGGTAATCCAGGTAACCTCCTTGTTGTAAGAGGGTACCCCCTTGAAGCCCCGGTAAATAGGGGTATGGCGATAATTCATTATCACCTCATTGAGATTGGTCTTAACCTCATTGTTATCCTGTGGCTTGGCCCCAATTCCCATCAGGCGGCTCATGCCCAGTTTATTGGCATAGGCCACCTCATCCCCGGCCATAACATGGTATACCGCAAAGGGCGTGGCATCCAAAATGGCCTCCTGGGCCTTAATGCGGGTAAACTGATGAAGGTAAACCTCCAGGGACTCCTTTATGGTCAGTAGCATGGCAATAATCGCATCCTGGGGCATATCAGTCTGCTCCACCGCCACCAGGGAAATGACATATTGCAGCTCGTTATCCACAATAATAGGTGCTGAGCAGGCATCACTTTGCTGGCATTCCTCTGCCCACATTTCCGGACCAAAGAGCCAGAAGGGTGCCCGATGCTCATAGGCAATGCTGATACTGGAGGTTCCCACCTCCTCCATGCCAACCCGAACCCCCTCTATCTCACCGGGAGTCATCTGATAAAAGGGCATGGAATAGCTTTTTAATACCCTGCAGTTGGCATCCAAAATAAGCAGGCTGATATTATATTTCTGAAAAAATTCACGGACATTGCCACTGATGTTTTCCAGATATTTAATCGCCGGTTCATGGAGCTGCTGGAGCTCCTTCAATTCAGAGGCTGACAAGCGGTTCTCCGTGGACATCTTATCCGATGGAACCTGCAGGTTGGCACTTTTCTCCCAGGATTTGGCTACCCAGGGGTGAACATTGGGGTCTATTTCCCCGGTATCTATAAATCTATGATAATATGCTTCAAGCTTTTCCCTGCTTCGACGTTCTCTGATCATAAAACCTTCACGCTCCCATCTATTTTATTTTGCTATTTAAAAAATAAATGTTTCTATAGCTTTGCATATACTCTAATTGTAACATCAGTGATTTTTCTCTGCAAATTTTCTGGCCTAAAAGTTACAGTTGATACCACATTTTACCCTATATAATGTAATATTTTTTCTTGTTCCTTTTTAAAGAGCTGGGATTATGATATAATCTCTATATCTGTACGTAGATGTGCAAAATTTTATAGATTGGTGGTTTATAAATGTCTACTCAATATAAGAAAATCCAAAAGAAAAATGCTGCCGCCATTGGCATTGATAAGGAAAAATCAAATATGAAACCAAAGGCCTCCAGGGATATGCTGCTGCTTATCATGATTGCCCTAACCGTGTTTATCATGGCCTTGGGCTGGCAGACCCTGGATCAGCTTGGTGTGGCCATGTATACCTGCCTGACAATCGGTATGGTATTGACATACATTAATCGTCATGGCAGCTTCACTGACCAGGTCCACAGAATACTCATCTGGGTCAGCATGGGAACCCTTTTCTCTTCCATCGTACTGTTGGGACTAAGTGTATATATGCAATACTTTGCATAATTCCCATTGACAAAAATGAAAACAGGAGCCCTTCAGCTCCTGTTTTTTTGTTGCTAAATATCCCCAATAGGCATAGGCTGACTCACTTCCAAAACCAGCTTATTTTCATCCCCCGCCGACAAATAATGGCGTTCCGGAAAATTATTGGTAATTGACTCAATAAAATATTCCCGCAGTGTATATTTTCCCCCATTGACTGCCATTAATATATCATATGGGCTGCCATTATCCCGCACAATAACCTTTACGGATTTACGCTTCCCCGGCTTCAGCATAAAGGAGAATTCCATGTGAAAGGGCTTCCCCTGGCACCGTTCCACAGCATGCATACCGATTTCCTCCACCAGCAGTCTGAGGTTTAGCAGCTGCTCTGATGTCAGCTCCCACTTCCTTAAATATTCTCCAATGTGGTGGGATAAATCCATGATCTCCCCCTTGACGGAATCTACATCATAGGAGCACTGGCCCTCCATCATTTCCCGGGTGATCAGGAGAAAATTATCGGTGCTGTACCACAGCCTGACCACCAACGCATTAAGGATAAACGCCAAGGCATAGCCGGCTCCTACCCCCAGCCACAGTCCTTCCATACCGGCGCGGGCTCCTGCAACCATTCCCAATACGGGACAAAGGATAAGCAGCATGGTTTTAACCAGCAGGCCATAATTGCGCTGCTCAATGTAAATATAATAATTGCTGTATATGAGGGTGGTGCCCAAAAATACCAGAAATAACAAAAAAATTCTCAGACAGGCCGCCGCCTCCTGAAGCAAGGGGCCATCCTCCACCCCAAAGAGCAGGGGTATAAGCTCCCCAAAAACACCGGCCCCCAAGGCTACAGCCAGGCTTATGCCCACCGTATGCGCTATCCCCAAATCCATGGTCTTTTGAATACTGCCAAAGCTCCCCTCAGAATGGTATTGACACACCATAGGCTGCAGGCAATCCACCACACCGGTATACAGGGCCAGGGCCAACACCAATATATTGGTAATAATCGTTACCACGATAATATGGTTCTCCCCCCAGCGGGCAATAACATAGGAGGACAATACCACCGGCAGCAGGGACAGGAAAAGAGTGTCCACGGAATGATAAAAACTAAGATACACCCCTCGGCATATCTGCCTGATATTAAGGCACCAGTGAAAAGCCAGCCTGCTTTTGGGGGAAAACAGGAAAAAGCATTGCACCAAACATGATATGCCGGTACCCAGCACCGTAGCCAGGCCGATACCCATTGTACCAAATATCTGGCACAGCAGAATATCCAACACCACATTGGACACAAAGGCAATGGCAGAGGCCCTTAGGCAAATCTGCTCCTCCCCCTCCTGTATGAGAAAGGTATACACAAATATATTGAAAAATACAATGGGCGGCAGCCATTTCAACCCATCATAATATCCCCGGGCATGGGCCATATATTCCGGTGAGATCTGCCAATAGGACAGCAAGCTATCCTGAAATATATGCAAAAGCCCCACCAGCACAATACCCAGGCCCAGAGACAGAATTATACCCTGGCTGAACAGGCGATTAACCTCCTGACGGTCCTCCCGGCCCTGGGCGTAGGCTGCCATCATACCTAATCCGTCAGCTATAAGATAGCTGATAAAAAACAGGGTGGTGACCAAGGGGAAAATCAGGGACATGGCCGCCACAGCCTCGTCGCCAATAAATTGACCAGCCACCACATTGTCCGTAAGCATAAGAATGTAGGACAGAGTCATGGATATCATGGCCGAGACAAACACGGAACGAAATCGGCTGGATATAACCGTTTTTTGACGAAAAGCAGACAAAAAGCTCATGCCAGCAGCTCCAATACGGATTTATCCTTTTGCTGCAGGCCCTTCATCATGTCATCCACCAGCTGGGCAAATCTGCCCATAGCCTCCTCAGAATAGCGGCTGGCGTCGTATTCCAGCTTCAGGCGATAGCTGTCATCATCCTCGATAATAACATGAATATCCAGAGAATTCTCTACAGCAGATGCCTTATTTTGCGGCAGATCCTGAATAACGGCCTTAGTACCGAACAATGAAATCTCTCCGCTGGCATTGCCCATGATATTCCCCTTTTGCAAAATAAAGCTGGCGCAATCATCCTCCAGCCCCTCGCTATAGACTGTCCCTAAGCTGTCCCGATATTGGAAGCCCTCAGTCAGCTTGGCGTCCAAATCATGGATATACTCATCTACGGTCATATCCCGATTATAGTCATAACGGACGGGTATTTGGATAAGCATCAGGCCCATAAGTCGCATTTCCATTCGGTTGGCACGGCCATTATGCACATAGCTCATAATAGTTTCCCTGCTGCCCGCCGACTTGGCCATGGCCAGCATTACCCCGGCCATTAAAAAGGTTTGTTCAGCATACCCGCTTTCCCGGAAAAAATCCTTGCTGATATTTTGTAAAGTTGCCAAATGGGCATCGAACTTCCAGTTTCCATCTGATTTGTCAATTGGTGGCAGGTGCTTTTCCTCCGCAAAATCCTTCAGCATAGTGCGCCAGTAGGCTATTCCCGCCTCATCCTTGGCTTTATCCGCCTCCTGACGAACATACTCCGCATAGCTATAGGCCTCCTGCTTAACCGGTTTTCCCCTATAGCGGAGATCCACCTCCCGGAAGAACAGCATGGACACCGCCACACCATCCATGATCACATGGTAAAAATCAGTGTAAAGATATTTTCCCGATGGAGTAATCATTAAATAAATGCGAAACAGGGGCCTGTCAATAATCTGATATGGCTTTTTCAGCTCCTGCTTGCGCCGCTGAAATTCCTCCTCGGACATGGTCTCAAGCCGCACCTTGGACAGGCTGCCGTCAAACCGTTGGCACAAATCCCCGGTTTCCGGGTGAAACAATAACCGGCACCGAAAAATGTCATGGGCCGCCAGGGTACCATTAAGGGCATCCGCCAATCGCTCCATGTCAATGGAATCATCCAATCTAGCCAGACCTCCGGCATTCATCATGGTGGATTTGGCCTTCTGCAAATGAGTATCCAGCATCCACCGCTGGATTGGCCGCAGCGGGTAAAAATCCTCCATACTGTCGGACATGGTGCCATCCTCACTGTCCTCTTCAGTATGGATAATATCAACGAAACGGTTAAAGCCGGTCATTTCAAAGACATCGCTGACATCAGCATTGGGATTGACCACCTTAAATTTGATATTTTCCTTATCAGCCCACTTGTGGGCGGCCAGCACCATACGCAGGCCCGCTGATGACAAATAATTCAGCTTGGACAAATTAAAATGCAGCTCATCAAAATCCGTCGACAAGCTGTCCATCCGTTCATTTAAGCAGCTGACCGTATTGGCATCCAGCCGCCCCCCAGCTTCATAACAATTATTCTGCAATCTGCCTACTTCCTGATTATATCAACAGTGAGTTCCATACAGCTTCACCTCATAGCACAAAAATATATTGTTTCTTTATACCATATTTTACGATACTGCCATAGATGGGCAGGGGAGAATTTAGATTAGGACGGCTATAATTTTTTGAACACACCCATAAAAAAGGACTGGTCAGAAGACCAGTCCAACTGTATTATCATTTTATGCCTCGCCCTTGGTTCCAAGAGCCTTAAGCCGTGCCAATGCACGCTGGAGGGATGCCTCAGCCCGCAGGAGATTAATATCCCCTCTGGCCTCGCCTCCCGCCTTATAATCATGGATACGCTGCTTGGCACGCTCCATGGACTTACGGGCACGGGCTTCATCAATTTCCTCTGGCAGCTCTGCCACAGACGCCAACACGGAAATTTTTTCCGGCTGAACCTCCATAAAGCCACCGCCTACTGCCACCAGCTTCTCGGTACCTTCCAGCTTTACCCGCATGGCATGGGGCACCAGACCGGTTACCAATGGAGCATGGTGGGGCAAAATACCCAGCTCACCATCAGTGGAACGGACAATCAGCATATCAATATCGGCAGAATAAACCACCTTATCCGGAGATACAATCTCTAGCTTTATTGTAGCCATGGATTATCCCTCCTTTTTCATCTTCTCTGCCTTCTCCAGAACCTCTTCGATACCGCCTACCATATAGAAAGCAGCCTCCGGCAATTCATCGTATTTACCCTCCAGGATCTCCTTGAAGCCACGGATGGTGTCACGAAGGGGAACGTACTTGCCAGGTGTACCGGTAAAGATCTCTGCTACAGCAAATGGCTGGGACAGGAATCTCTGAATCTTACGGGCACGGGCTACTGTCAGCTTATCATCATCGGAAAGCTCTTCCATACCCAGAATTGCGATAATATCCTGCAATTCCTTGTACTTCTGGAGAACTGCCTGAACGCCACGGGCCACCTCGTAATGCTCGGAGCCAATAACATTTGGATCCAAAATACGGGAAGTGGAATCCAGTGGGTCCACGGCTGGATAAATACCCAGCTCAGCAATCTGACGGGACAGAACTGTGGTTGCATCCAGATGGGTAAAGGTACCGGCTGGTGCAGGGTCTGTCAAGTCATCGGCTGGTACATATACAGCCTGTACAGAAGTAATGGAGCCCTTGTTGGTGGAGGTAATACGCTCCTGCAGGGCACCGATATCCGTAGTCAGGGTTGGCTGATAGCCTACTGCTGATGGCATACGGCCCAGCAGGGCGGATACCTCAGAACCGGCCTGAATGAAACGGAAAATGTTATCAATAAAGAGAAGCACGTCCTGACCCTGAACATCACGGAAATACTCCGCCATGGTAAGTCCGGTTAGACCTACACGCATACGGGCTCCAGGCGGCTCATTCATCTGGCCGTATACCAGAGCAGTCTTGTCAATAACGCCGGACTCAGTCATCTCAGACCACAGGTCATTACCCTCACGGGTACGCTCACCTACACCGGCAAATACGGAATAACCACCGTGCTGGGTAGCGATGTTATGAATAAGCTCCATGATAAGAACTGTCTTGCCTACGCCGGCACCACCGAACAAGCCGATTTTACCACCGCGGGAATATGGAGCAATAAGGTCAACGACCTTGATACCAGTCTCCAAAATCTGGGTTGCAGTTTCCTGCTCATCAAATTTAGGAGCCGGACGATGAATTGGCCAGAACTCCTTGTTGCCAACCGGTTTCGGATTGTTGTCAACCGTCTGACCCAAAACGTTAAATACACGGCCAAGGCAAGCGTCGCCCACCGGAACCTTAATAGGCGCCCCGGTATCTACAGCTTCCATGCCACGGGTAAGACCATCGGTAGAGCTCATGGCGATACACCGGGTAACGCTGTCACCCAAATGCTGCATAACCTCTACTACCAGATCTATTTCCACGTCGCCGGCTTTACCCTGGATTGTAATTGCATTAAGAATCTCCGGCAGTTCACCTGCAGGAAATTCAATATCTACGACAGGTCCGATTACCTGTACGACTTTACCTTTTGCCAATGGTAAACCCCCTTATTTAAGTGCCTCAGCACCGCCCACGATCTCTGTGATCTCGCGGGTTATGCCGGCCTGACGAACTTTATTATAGTGCAAATCAAGTTTTGCGATAAGCTCCTGAGCATTATCCGTAGCATTACTCATGGCATTCATACGGGAACTGAGCTCGCTGGCCGAAGCCTGAAGCAGTGCCGCATAAATAGTGGTAACTAAGTACTGCGGCAGCAGATACCCCAGCACCTCCGCTGCATTTGGCTCATAGATGTATTCTGTACGAATTTTCTTTTCGCCCTCCTCCGCGGCAAGATTGCCGAAGGGCAGCAGCTTAACGGTTTCAGGTACACAGTTAATTGCCGAAACGAACCTGGTATATACCATGAACACCTCTTCAATTTCCCCGGACTTAAAACGCTCAATAATGTCCTCAGCTATCTCCTTGGCATTTTCAAACTTAGGGCGTTCGCTGATACCAATGTACTCGCCGGAAACATCATAGCTACGGTTGGAAAAATAATCCCTCGCTTTACGGCCTACAGTTATAAGCTGGGTATTGCCCTTATCCGCCACCTGGGCCACAGCCTCTTTAATGGCATTACTGGAATAGGCTCCAGCAAGGCCCTTATCAGAAGCCATTACCAAAATGAGGCGCTTGCCCCCTGGATAATGTTCCAAAAGGGGATGACTGAAATCAGTCACATTTGCGGCAACATCAGATACGACCTGAGCCATTTTTTCTGCATAAGGCTTATTGGCAACAGCCGCCTCCTTGGCCTGACGAAGCCGGGAGGTTGCTACCATGTTCATGGCATTTGTGATTTGCTGTATACTCTTTACGCTCTTAATACGACGGCGTATGTCCTGTAAACTAGCCAAATAAAATCACCTCGCAGCCTTATGCCATCTTATAGGTTACAGTTTCCTTAAATTCCTCAATAGCCTTGGAAATCTCGGTCTCCAAAGCATCATCCAGCTTTTTCTGATCCGCAATCTTCTGAAGAACAGCCTCGTGCTCATTGTGCATGAACTTCAACAAATCGGCCTGGAAAGGAACCACCTTGGCCACAGGAATATCCGTCAGGAAGCCACGAACGGCGGAGAAGATTACAACCACCTGCTCCTCTACGGCCAGCGGAGAATACTGGGCCTGCTTCAAGGTCTCAACCATGCGGGCACCGCGATCCAGCTGGGCCTTTGTAGCCTTATCCAAATCGGAGGCGAACTGGGCAAAGGCTGCCAGCTCACGATACTGGGCCAAATCCAGACGCATGGTACCAGCTACCTGCTTCATAGCCTTAATCTGGGCACTGCCGCCTACACGGGATACGGAAAGACCCACGCTGATTGCCGGACGGATACCGGAATAAAAGGCATCAGTTTCCAGCATTATCTGACCATCGGTGATGGAGATTACGTTGGTAGGAATATATGCAGAAACGTCGCCGGCCAGGGTCTCGATAATTGGCAGGGCGGTAATGGAACCGGCACCTAAATTATCGGAAAGCTTGGCTGCGCGCTCCAGCAGACGGGAATGCAGATAGAATACATCGCCAGGATATGCCTCACGTCCTGGTGGACGACGGAGCAGCAGAGACATGGCACGATATGCGGCAGCATGCTTGGTAAGGTCATCATATACGCAGAGGCAGTGTCCGCCCTTGTACATGAAATACTCGGCCATGGCAACGCCGGAATAAGGAGCCAGATACTGAAGCGGAGCACTGTCGGAGGCTGTAGCAACAACTACGATGGTGTATTCCATAGCCCCGGCATCCTCCAGGGTTTTTACTACACGGGCAACGGTGGAGGCCTTCTGACCAATGGCCACATAAACGCAGGTACAGTTCTGGCCCTTCTGGTTCAGAATGGTATCTACGGCAATGGCCGTCTTGCCGGTACCGCGGTCACCGATAATCAGCTCACGCTGACCACGGCCAATTGGTACCAAGGCATCAATTGCCTTAAGACCAGTCTGGAGCGGCTCATGTACTGACTTTCTGTCAGCGATACCAGGAGCCTTATACTCCACCGGACGATATTCGGTTGTATTGATAGGTCCCTTGCCATCTACCGGGCGGCCCAGTGCATCTACTACACGGCCAACCATGGCTTCACCTACAGGAACCTGCATGATGGTGCCGGTACGCTTTACCGTATCTCCCTCCTTGATGGCAGTATCGCCACCAAGAATAACTGCACCAACGTTGTCCTGCTCCAGATTAAGAACAAGACCATATATATCGTTACCGAAATCCAGCAGCTCGCCTGCCATAGCCTTGCTGAGGCCGTGAACATGGGCGATACCATCACCGATTTCGATAACAGTGCCTACATCATCAACATTCAAATCAACATTATAATTCTTGATTTGATCCTTGATAATGGCTGTTATTTCTTCCGGATTCATTTTCATACTTCGCTGTCACCCCATTTTCTCAATTACTTGCCATTAATTCAGCCTTCAGGGCCTGCAAACGACCGGTGACACTGCCATCGATGCGCCTGTCACCGATTTTTACAACTACGCCGCCGATGATTTTCTTGTCCTCATGCATGCGCAGCTGTACCCTTTTGCCGGTCACTTCTTCCAATTTGCGGCCAAGACTTGCCTTAAGCTCTGACTTTAAATCAAAGGCACTGGTTACATCAGCGATTACAATGCCCTGTGCTTTATTGGACAGTTCCTGATAACACTCGTTAATGGCCTCCAGCAGCACGATGCGCCGCTTGTCCACCAGAAGCAGCAAAAACTTGAACATCAAGTCAGAAACCTCACCCTTTAAAAGCTTGGTAATAAGTTCCTTCTTGGCTTGAGGCTGTACCTGCGGGTTGGTCAGGAAGCCTTTAAGATCAGCCTGGGAAAAGAGGTCATGGCTTACCTGGGCAAGCTCCTTGCCGTACTTTTCAAGCTGATTTTCCTCTTTGGCAATCTCAAAGATTGCAACCCCGTATTTACGGGCAAGCTGTATATTTAACATGGCAAATCACCAATCTTGTCCTTATCGAGCTGGTCGATAAACTCCTTGATAAGTGCTTCATTCTCAGCAGCATCAATATTCTTGGAAACGATTTTCTCAGCTGCGGCAATGGAAAGTGCAGCAACCTGTCCCTTGAGCTTTTCAACTGCCAGAGCGCGTTCCCTCTGAATCTCCTGCTGGGCAGCATGCTTCATCTGATCGATCTCAGCTTTGGTTGTCTGCATGCTGGCCTCATGATCTTCACGAGTGCGCTTTTCTGCCTTGTCAATGATCTCCTGAGCCTTTACACGGGCACCTGCCAGCTGTTCCTGATACTGCTTCAGGGTAGCTTCAGCAGCTGCTGCATCGTCGTCAGCCTTCTTAATACTGCCGGCGATTCTTTCCTCACGCTCTTTTAACATCTTAACAATAGGCTTGTACGCAAAAATACGGAGAAGAACAACAAGAACCAAGAAGTTCAGCATCTGCGCAATTAATGTTGCGTTAATATCAATCAATTCTATTGCCCCCTCTACTTAATAGACTCATCGGCAGCGTTAATTACTTGATGAGCGGATTAGCGTAGAGAATAATCAGGGCAATAACGGTGGCGATAATACACATTGCCTCGATCAGACCTACGGAAATCAGGGTGTTAGTGAAGAGTGCGTTCTTTGCCTCTGGCTGACGGGTCAAGCCCTCAATAAACTTACTGGTTACCAGTGCATCACCTAAAGCTGCACCAACTGCTGCCAAACCCATAATAATACCTACACCGATCATAGCTGCCGCTACCATAACTGAATGTTCCATTAGATAATCCTCCTTAAAATAAATAACGATTTTTTCTGTTTTCGTCGTGATAAACTCCGTGCAAAATAATATTTTGCACTACGCTCTTACACAAAATCTAAAGCTCATCTGCATCCTTCGGATTTGCTTCGCTAAGATTTCATAGTAAAAATAACGAGAAAACGTTCCTACTCCTCACTGTCCTTTACTGCATTGGCCAAATAAGCCAGGGAAAGGCTGGTGAAGATAAATGCCTGTACTCCGCCGATAAACAAACTGAAAGCCAGCCATGCTACAGATGGGAGAATTGCCCATTTAGCCAGCATAAGCAAAATAATGATGAGAATCTCACCTGCCAGAATGTTACCAAATAGACGGAAGGCCAGTGTGATTGGCTTGGCGATTTCCTCAATAACGTTAATGATAACAAATATTGGGAACGGCTGGAAGAAATGCTTAATATAATGCATTCCCTTCATGTATACGCCCAAAGTGTGTACCATAACGATAATGAAAAGTGCCAGGCCCAAGGTGGTGTTCAGATCATTTGTCGGCGATGCCATAGTAGGCACCAGACCAAGCCAATTGGCTACAATCAGGAAAAGGAACAATGTCACAATCAATGGACAAAGGAATTCTCCCTTTGGACCAAGACTGGTAAGCGTCTGCTCCCTAAGCCACACGATGAGTCCCTCAACAATGTTCTGGGCACCAGTTGGTACCATTTTGAGGTTCCTGGTGGCAAGTATAGCTATTAATAAAACAATGGCCATACTTATCCAGGTCATCACCAGTGTCTCCCAATTGAAGGTCAGGCCGGCAAACTGCACTGTTTCGCGAACACCGATTTCATGCATAACCTATACCCCCTTCTAATGTATCCGGACCATGCCGGACACAACATGAGAATTTACATCGACTCACTTACAGATATCTGCTGTAGTTGGTCTGTATCAACAGGACCATACCCAATAGATAAACGATGGCAAAGCCTGTGACCACTGCCACAAACTGATCCATCCCCATATGGATAGCCACGGCAAATACAGCCCCCAGCAGTAACAGACGCAAAATAAGTCCCATTGCCATGGTACTCTTTGCCTGGGCTGCAGTCATATCCGCACTGCGCCACAACCGTCCCAGCATAATACCATACCAGGCAATACCCATAATATAACCGGCTGCTACCCCGCAAAGCAAAATTATCTGCCCATATACCAGAAGATAAACTGCCATTATGGCCGTCAGCACTCCCAGTATTCTTAACATCCTTAGGACGTTAGTCGATATAACTTCCCGCATATTCCTCCTCCGACAAGTACATTACCCGTCTTCGTTGAATATAATATTATTCTATGCCGGCAAAAAACCAACATAAGATAACTATAATTATAGCATAAGTAATTAGCGTATTCACCTAATTTTCATACGATGAAAAGCAGGAAATAAAGCCTAAATTATGCCTTTAAGCTGCTTGTAGGTTAAATAAAAGGCCACAGGAACCCCCAGAATAATGCCAACCAGCTTCCCACCATAGGCCAATCCCAGAAGGTCATCTGCAAGGGAACCCATGAAAATACAAATCCCTATAACTACTGCAAAGAAAATACCTATGCCCCCCAGGACGCCAAAGGCCTTCAACGCCTGGGACAAGCCCCCGGCTTCCCGACCCTTATTCTCACTACTATGGTTATTCGCCGTCTTCATGGTTTTCACCTGCCTTTGCCAATTGAAATATCTGTACAATTTGCAACACTTGAAATTATAGCAAATTTCCTTTATTTGTGAAACAATTCTACTAAATTTATGAAAATAATTTCATATTAATATTCTCATAATTTCTATTTATGGTTCTCATGTAAAGGGGCAGGTGGTGGTTACTGTCGCGACGGTCATGGCCCTAATTTTTTGTCCCCTTTAAATAGTGAAAAAATCATAACACCCTTCCCTCAGACAAATGAAATTTTTCACTAAAATTGATGTACGGACAAAAAGCCTTTCTTAGGGATTAATGACCTAAGTGCTCCAGTAAGCCCCCCTGTCCTTATGTGCAATAACTGTGGGTGGCATGGAATAAGGACATGAAGCATGCGAAGCTCAAAAATGACACATCTGTAATAAACTCATCGAAGCCACTGTGATGTGGCGGACGGTTACTAAGTCCGTCCATACCATCTTTAAGCCGATAAATAAATTGATGTGGCACTAGCGAAGCAAATGAATGGCCTATTCCATGACAGGACCCACATTGTAACAAATAAAAAAAGGACCACGGATAACGCAGTCCTCAACATCATGAAATTATTTGGCCACAAAGCGGTCTGGCTTGGCATGACCCTTTCCATACTTATGGAGAATAGCCTCCACAATACGACGGGATGCCTGGCCGTCACCATATGGATTGCAGGCCTCAGCCATGCTGTTATATTCCTGCCTATCCGTCAGCAGCTTCTTGGCTTCCTCATATACCACCCCTTCATCAGTACCAATGAGCTTAACGGTACCAGCCTCCACGGCCTCAGGCCGCTCTGTGGTATCACGCAGCACCAGCACCGGCTTGCCAAGGGCTGGGGCCTCCTCCTGAACGCCACCGGAGTCAGTGAGAATCATATAGGCCCTGTGCATCAAATTGGCAAAGGGCTCGTAATCCAAGGGATCAATGAGGTAAACCTTGTCATGGCCCCCCAATTCTTCCTTAACTACCTCACGAACCTTCGGGTTCTTATGAACCGGGAAGACAATCTCCACATCCTCAAATTCCTCAGTGAGCTGACGCAGAGCCTTGTATACGTTGCGCATGGGTTCACCCAGATTTTCGCGGCGGTGGGTGGTAACAAGAATTATCCGCTTATTTCTGTAGTCAATGCTCTGAAGGGTATCGTTCTCAAAAACAAAATCCTCCCGGACAGTTTTATGCAGAGCATCAATAACCGTGTTGCCGGTAACAAAAATGCTTTCCTTATTGATGGATTCTGCCAAAAGGTTGCTCTCGGAGGTATTGGTAGGGGCAAAATGCATATCCGCAATGGAGCCGGTAAGCCTGCGGTTCATTTCCTCCGGGAATGGCGAATATTTATTGTGGGTTCTCAGCCCAGCCTCCACATGGCCCACTGCCGTCTGATGATAATAGGCGGCCAGTGCACCGGCAAAGGTGGTGGTAGTATCACCATGTACCAGCACAATATCGGGCTTTTCCTTCTGCAACACCTTATCCAGGCCCATCATAGCCCGGGAGGTAATATCAAATAAGGTCTGACCGGCAGCCATAATATCCAAATCATAATCCGGCCTGATATGGAACAAATTCAACACCTGATCCAGCATATCACGATGCTGGGCAGTAACCGCCACCACCGGTTGAATTTCTTCAGGATGTTTAGCCAGCTCCAACACTACCGGAGCCATTTTAATTGCTTCTGGGCGGGTACCAAACACGGTCATAACTTTAATTTTTTTACCCATCATAATCCCCTTCCACATACAATATACTAATTATAAATTACTGGCAATCACGGATTCTTCATTCTGAGAATCCCCAGCTTTTTCGCACCAACAAACACCACCAGCAGCACTGCCACAACGATGGCAACAGCAATACCGCCGGATACCTCATTGAGAAGCACTGCACTCATGCCCAGCATGGCACTGATTACATACATCAGCAATACGGCCTGACGCTGATTAAAGCCCATGTCCAGCAGGCGATGATGAAGATGGCCCTTGTCAGGCTTGAAGATTGGCACACCGCCACGATAACGGCGAATAATGGCAAAGGAGGTATCCATGATAGGCACACCCAAAGCCAAAATTGGCACTATAAGGGCAATGGTAGCTGCACTCTTGACTGCCCCTATTACAGAAATTCCGGCCAATACAAAGCCTAGGAACATACTGCCCGTATCTCCCATAAAAATCTTTGCCGGATTAAAGTTATACCACAGGAAGCCAATGGCGGCTCCTGCCAAGGCTGCAGTAACAATGGTCACCAGCACAAAGGAGTTCTGAATGGCCACCAGCAGAATAGTAATGGAAGCAATGGTTGCTACACCGGCCGCCAGTCCATCCAGGCCATCTATTAAATTGACGGTATTGGTCAGCCCCACAATCCAAAATAGGGTGGCCGGAACCGCAAAATATTCCAGATAAAAATAATCGCCAAAGGGATCTGCCACGAAATCAATCTGTACGCCAAAAGCTACCAGAACCCCTGCTGCCACAATCTGCCCCAGGAGCTTCACCTTGGGCGGCAGATTTTTGTAATCGTCGATTAAGCCAAGAATAACAATCAGGGTTGCCCCCACCAATAAGCCGATAACGCCGGACTGTACATCCTCCGGCAGCAAATCAAGCTGCAGAGTACCCAAGACTCCTGTCATAAAGGCAATATAAATGCCCAAGCCGCCGATGCGGGGAATAGGCTTTTTATGAACTTTTCTGGCATCAGGTGCATCCATGGCACCGGTTTTATCTGCAAAAAGGATAACCACCGGGGTAATAACAAGGGATACCACCAGGGCAATCAACAATGCCCAAATAAAATTTGGCATACAAAAGGTCACCTGCTTTCTTTAGAACAAACCAATTTTACTCCACTAAATAAACTATGTCAACCAGATAAGCAAGATGAAAGTATAGGGGCTTTCGTCCGATATTAACGGGTATATAGGTAAAATTAAATGGTCATACTTAGTGGAACACTTAGGGCATGAGTCGTTAAGAAGCCCTTTTGTCCGCACCTTAATATTAGTGAAAAAAATCATTTGTTTGAGCGAAGCGAGTTATGATTTTTTTCACTATATAAATCGGACAAACAGCTTTAGACTCATGACCGTCGTGACACTAAGTATGACCATCTGTTTATCACTTGATATCCTTCGGTTCTACCTCCACCACTGACCCGTCTGACTCCAGATAAATCACCTTGTCCAGCATGGCATTGCGGAGCATGCGGCGGCACAGGAGGCATGGCTTGCCGCTGGCCAGGGTACCATCTGCATTGTAGCCCACAATATAGGCTGTGGCCCCCTTCATTTTCTCCGGATCACCGTTGATAATGGCATTCTGCTCGGCATGAACTGCCACGCACAGCTCGTAATTCTGCCCTGGCTTAATGCCCAGGCGCTGGCGCTCGCACAAGCCCGTATCAATACAGTTGGCCTCCCCCCTGGGGGCCCCATTATAGCCGGTGCTGACAATAATCCTGTCCTTCACAATAATTGCCCCATACTTCCGTCTCAGGCAGGTAGACCGCTTCCCCACAGCCTTGGAAATATCCAGAAAATATTCATTCCACTCCGGTCGTTTTACTGCATCAGCCATATTTTCTCCCCCTCTGGTCCTTACTCTAATGCATACTATCCAAATATCGTCTGGCTAAAATAACCGCCACAAAATCATCCACCGGCTCCGGCGGTACCTGCATACTGGTGGGCAGCAGCCGCCGCCAGCCACGGGGTGGATTTGCCTGCCAATATTCCCGGCGGGCCAGCTGGGTGGTAAAGTATTCGTCCACCTCCACCAGCTGCAGCTCCGGACATTCAGCCTTTATCCGCCTCTGGGCTTCCCCGCTGGTAGTTCCGTTGCCGATTACCAGTATATCAGCCCCGTATTCCCCCTTTAAATTGCGGATTATAGCGGGTAATGAGGCCGTTTCTGTCACCTGCCGGTACAGCACTTCACCATTGCCGGACACAGCCGCCACCCCACATTTATCCCGCCCGGGATCCACCGCCAAAATACTATTTACTAATATCTGCCCACTCACAATAAATACTCCTGTATATCAATCAAAGGTAGAGACTGCTGTCCTTCGCCAAGCGTTAAGACAATCAGTCTCTACCTTATTGAACATCTGTCAGTATACTAAAAAGCCCCCACTACACCGGATGCAATAATTTTCAGCTTTATCCGCAAAGGACCCAATACGTCACAGGTTCCCTTGGCATAGGCGTAAATTGTGGCATTGCCACGGGCTGTCCGCAGGGCATCAATGGCATCGTATATTTCTTCCCCTTCGACGGTTCCCACGTTGCCGGAAATCGGATCAGCCAACACCCCTCTTTGGGTGGCCAACAGGTTAATATTACGCAAAAAGCCGGTCATTGCCTCATTCAATTCATTTTCCTTATTCACATTGATATGAACGGCTTTAGTAGCAATCAGCTCTCCATCATTAAATACCCGTTTGTTTCGATATAGCTGCAGCACCGTCCGCACATCCTCACCACGAACCAGATTGCCAATGGAGGCAACCCGTACCACCATATCAACCTTGCTTTCGGAAATAACCTTGGAGGCATATTCATAGTCGGACTCCAAAACCCAAATCTGCTTCTCCTGCTCCGAAGCCTTGTCCCCCAGCCGGGCTGCAATATTTTCCCTGGCGATATCCGTCAGCGCACGGAGATCCTTCATGGTCTCCTCCTGGGTGCGGCCACACTGTACCACCCCGCTGGACAGGACCTCACCGGCCCGGAAAGCAATATCCCCCTCCCGCATTATTTGAATACCGGCAGTCAGACTGTCATTCCGCTCCTCCAATTGGCGATTGGTACCTGCCAGCTTGGCATTATCCTCCTCCAAATCCTGATTTAGAAGGGTCAGACTGCTGTTTTCCGTCATCAGCTCCGCTTTGGCGGCTTCAAGGGCATCATTGCCCCGTTGCAGCTCATCAGCCCGCTGCTCCAGCTCACGCCGCTGATCCATGAGCTGCTCCAGATCACTGCGGGTCTTCAGCAGAGTTTCATCGGTCTTGGCCTGCTCCCCCTTGGCCTTCTCCAACTCCTGGGAGGCATAGGCCAGACGGTTTTCCATTTCCCCCATATTATGACGCAGCTGCTCCATGCCAAACAGGGCCGTGCGCACGTTTTCCGACACAGTGGCCATTACGGCCAGGGTCATGGTAGTAATGCTTATTCCCGTAAGTATAGTCACCAATATGGAGGTATGCCTTGGTCTAAGGCCGAAAATCGTCAGCTTCTTCTTACCTACCCTGGACCCCAATCTGTCACCAATGAAGGCTATGGCTCCGCCCACGATTACCAGAACCACTATTAAAAACAGGCCATACACGACGAAGTCACTTCCTTCCATAAAATAAACTGAATACTGTCCATTACTTTGCCGCCCTGTACATAAGCCAGCTGCCGGCAATAAGTCCCACAATATTAGGCAGCCATACCGCAATAATCGGTGGAATAGTTCCGCCCTGGGCAATGGCCCCGGCCATGGTCATCAGGCTGTAGTAAATGAAGATAATAATAATACTTATTACAAATCCCCGGGAGGAGCTGTTTCTGTTGGGCTGCATCCCCAGAGGAACGGCCACCAAAGTGAAAATCAGGCTGGCCATCGGAATGGTAATCCGCTGATACAGCTCGGTTTCCAGCTTGGCCGTATTTACATACTGGCTTTTCATGATTTCAATCTGGGCCGTCAGCTCAGTCATGGACATTTCCTCCGGCTTCTTCTGTTCGCGGATAATTTCCTTTGGACTTTCGCTGACCGGCAGCACCTGGGTCTCAAAGTGCATGGTATGACTGGCTTCCCCGCTGGATACATCATAGATAATGCCCTGATGCATGGTCCACTGATTATTCTGCCAATCAGCGTATTCGGCATTCTCCACATGGCTCAGCACCCCTTTTTCAAAGGACTGCATGGTGATGCCCAGCATCTTGTTGCTGATGGCGTCGTACTTACGGGCATAAATAAGATTTTCAATATTACCGTTTTTTATGTCCTTTATAATAATATGCTCCTGGGACTGGGGGGCCAAATTCCCCCTTATTTCGTAATTAAGAACGTAGCTGTAGGCCTCATTGGACCAGGGTACAATGTATTCGCTGAAATAAACAGCAAACACGCTGACAAAGGCTCCCAAAATAACGGCCGGAGCCGCAATCCGATAAAAGCTGATACCGCAGGACTTCATGGCGGTGATTTCACTGTTACCGGACAGGCGGCCAATGGTCAGCAGCCCCGACAGCAGCATGGACATGGGAAAGGTCCAAATAATAACCCCTGGTAGGCTCAATACGAAAATCTTGGCCACAGACGCCAGGGATGCACCGTACTCCGTAATATATTGTGCAATACGGAACAATGTTCCTGAACCGATGAATACGGCAGAAAATGCACATATACCAAATATAAAGGTCTTAAAAACCTCTTTAAATATGTATTTATCTAAAATTCTAATCTGCATCCTCTTACCCCTATTATAAAGTAAAATCATTACCAAGATAGAACCGCTTGGCCAATTCACTGTTTGCTATTGTATTACTGTCCCCCTCCAGGAGGATTTTACCGTTGTTGAGGATATAGGCCCGATCAACTATATGCAGGGTCTCCCTGACATTGTGGTCGGTTATAAGAATTCCCATCCCCCGCTCCTGAAGGTATTTAATAATTCCCTGAATATCAGCTACAGCCAAGGGGTCAACTCCTGCAAAGGGCTCATCCAACAGGATAAACTGGGGCTCCAGGGCAAGGCACCGGGCGATTTCCACCCGTCGCCGCTCACCGCCGGACAGCTCCGTTCCCAACCGATCTATGACGTGGGATACGTGGAATTCCTCCAGCAGCTCCTGAACCTTTTTCCGCCGGGTGGCCTTGTCCTTTATGGTGCCCTCCAAAATGGACATGATATTTTCCTCGACGGTCAGATTGCGGAATATGGATGCCTCCTGGGCCAGGTAGCTGATACCCAGCCGGGACCGCTTGTACATAGGCATATCCCCAATGGGGATATCAGATAAATAAACCTCACCACGGGTGGGCTTTTCCAGGCCCACAATCATATAGAAGGTGGTGGTCTTTCCGGCTCCATTGGGCCCCAGCAGGCCCACGATTTCCCCCTTATTCACACTGAGGGAAATCCCATCCACCACATTGCGCTTTTTATATGTCTTAACTAAGTTTCTGGCCTCAATATTCAATGCCGCAGACCTCCTACTGCTTCACCGATGCCTTACCGTCATCAGCCAAATACACGGTCAATTTCTTGCTTTTCAGGGTATTATTGTCCTGAACAGCCCAGGCATTGCCGGTAATAACCGCCTTACCATTTTCCTCGCCCCAATAATCCATCTGGTCGCCGCCGACCTCCATATTATTTTTAGGACTTACCAGGTGTATATTGCCATTTCCCACAATATGCTTGTCCCGTAAATAGCCATGGATGAAATCAGCAGTAAAGGTCCCCTCCGGCGATGTAATGCTTCCTCCGCTTGGAATCAGCAGGTGTTCATCCTCCTGGAAATATTCCACCCTTGGTCCCATAAAGTGATTATCTGCCTTTGTACCATTTACTGACCCAACAGCAATCATGTGGTCAGGCCCGTCAGTGGTTACCAAATCCGCCGTTACCCGCATATCCTCCTTGGTGGCCACCACGTCACCGCTTACCTTGCCCTCCTTGGTCTTGGCGTTATACTCAGCATAATTTCCCGTAACAGTGGCATCGCCCTTGGTCATGACCACATTGCCCCTGGCACTGGCCAATCCGGTGTTCATATCGTATTCAACCTCTTCGGCATCCAGGGTTGCCGGTTCATTATTATCAGCCGCATAAATGGTACCGGACACAGCCATTGTAGCAATACCGGCCATTACAATTGCTTTTTTTATGTTTAATTTTATGCTCATAGCCCTATCTCCTATTCTCAATTGCCCTTTTCCAGATGAGCATTGCCAACGGCCTTATATTTTGTAAAGCCATTGGTGCTTTCGATCCGGTCACCATACACCTTCAGCTGCTCCTTATCATATTCTATCCTGGCGTCGCCCTTCATAGCCAACATATCCTGATCGGAAAGCCATTCCATTTCCTTGCAGGAGAACCGGCCGCCATCGCTGGACTCCCCCTCCACTCCGTTTACAATCACCAAGTGATGGGTACTGTCCGTATAGGTAGCCTGTGGAGCCTTCAGCACCAAGGTCAGGCCATCGTCAAAATTGTATGTAACCTTAACATTGGTAAGGGAAACATCTCTGGTATCAATATCCATTTTCATATCTTCGGCAGTAACTGTCCAGATAATTTTACCATTTCTTTCCTCACTTATGGTATTGCCGTCAAAATCCACAATACGCTGCTCCGGACCGGTGCCGCTATCCTCCGGCGGTTCCGGTATACTGTTTACCGCCCATACAATAAGAGCCGCCAGCAGGAGCAGGGTAACCCCCACCAGGGCCTTTCCTGTTTTATTCATTGTCAGCTACCTCTGTTTTAACTATATGGTGCTTATGCACCTGTTGCTCAGGAGCCGTGTTCCACCGTTTTTGGAACCACAGCCACTGAGTCGGATTTTCAATAATAATTTTTTCCAGGATCTTGGTCATCTTGTAGGTAAGATTATACAGATCCCGGTCGCTGTCACCGGTATCCTCATAGCGGAGGATCTCGCCAATCACTACCTTGTGATGGCCATCCGGCTGACGAAGTATAAAGGCTGGCAAAATTGGGGAATTGAATTTTCGGGCAAATACCGCCGCCCCCATAGGGGTAGAGGCCGTTTTACCCAAAAATTCAATAAAGGCACCACCAGGACCAGCATCCTGATCGGCCAAAAAGCCCAAAATTCTCCCCTTCTTCAGGGCCTTGGCTGCCGACAGCAGCTCACTGGTCCCCCGGGAGAAAATCTCAACATTAATCGTTGCCCGCAAATCGTTTAAGGCATTGGTATAATCCATATTGGGCTGCTGCTTGGCAATGGCACTGACCGGCATGTCGTTCATGGTAAAGGCGGCTGACAGCCACTCCCAGTTCCCCACATGACCGGTGAGAACTACTACCCCATGCTTCTCTGCCAGGGCAGCCTCCATACGCTCCAAATGGTCAATTTCAATGTGCTTCTTAAAATTCTCCTTGTTCAGGGCAGGCATATACAGCACTTCAAAGAAATTCCGGCCCATATTGATAAAGGACGCCCGAACCATTTTCTCAGCCTCTTCCTGAGATATTTTCAAGGATTCCCTCATCTGCTTTATCGCCAGATTTCTCTGTTTCTTTATTAATTTGTAATACAGGATACCCAAGACCTTACCGGCGGCCAGCAGCCAGCTATATGGGGTTCTGCATGACACCCAGCTCAGAAACATCAGAAGTTTGTATACCATAAAAATCCAAATCTCCTATCCCTAGAAAGAATATAATTATTGACTCATACCGTCAACTGGTTTTTTACCGGTAAGCAAGATGAAAGCATACGGGCTTTCATCAGCCCTTACAGGAAATCTAAAGTTCATCTTCATCCTTCAGATTCGATTCACTAAGATTTCCTGGTAAAGGTTCCCACAAGGGAAGACCACTTCCCCTGCTCCTTTAATATAAATTCAATAATTTCCCGGACGGCTCCGCCGCCGCCCGGCAGCTCGGCTGTCACCTGGGCCAGCTCCCTGACCTCAGGTACCCCGTCCCCCACACAGCAGCCCAGGCCGGCCTGGATTATAAGGGGAATATCATTTAAGTCATCCCCCACATAGGCAATTTCCTCATCCGCCAGGGAGTACTTCAGCTTAAGCTCCTCGTAGGCCCCCCGCTTATCAATAAAGCCCTGATAAAGGGCATCTATCTTCAGCTCCTTGGCCCGCCTGGTCATGATCCGGGAGCTGCGGCCGGTGATGACCGCACTTTTCAGCCCTGCCTTATGGGCCATGGCTATTCCCATACCATCCCTGGCCGAAAAGGCCTTCATGGCCTCCCCCTCCGGCCCCATATAAATCCGTCCATCCGTCAGGGTACCATCCACATCAAAAATAATCAGCTTAATTTTCTTGGCAATATCCGATGCCCCATTAGCAGCTTTCATAATCATACAACTCCTTGACGCAAAAGATCTGTCAAATGCACAATCCCCACCGGCTTATTATCGGCACTAACCACCGGCAATACGGTAATAGGCCGTGGCTTGTGCTTTTCCATAATACTCAATGCCGAGGCCGCCAGCTTCTCCTGGGTAATGGTCTGTGGAGTTCTGGTCATCAGCTCCTCCACCGGCTCGTCCAGGAACTGGCTGCCCTTGGCCAGACAGCGGCGAATATCGCCATCGGTCACCAGGCCAATAAAATTCCCGTCATCGTCCACCACGGAGGTGGCTCCCAGTCCCTTGTCCGTCATCATAAAGAGGGCTTCCTTGGCGGTGGCGCTATAGTGAATAATCGGATTGTCCTCCCCGCTATGCATAACATTTTCCACAGTCAGCAGCAGGCGGCGGCCCAAGGAGCCACCGGGGTGAAACAGGGCAAAATCCTGACGGGTAAAATTCCTGGCTTCCAGCAAGGCCACGGTAATGGCATCCCCCATGGCCAAGGTGGCTGTCGTACTGGCGGTAGGAGCCAATCCCAAAGGGCAGGCCTCCTTTTCCACACTCACATCAATAAAGAAATCAGCATTGCGTCCCAACGCCGAATCCCGGCGGCCGGACATGGCGATAATTTTCGCTCCGATGCGCTTAACCACCGGCAGAATATTTACTACCTCAGTGCTTTCACCGCTGTTGGATATGGCTATGACCACATCAGCCGCCGTTACCATACCCAAATCACCATGAAAGGCCTCGGCGGGATGCATGAAGAAGGACGGTGTTCCGGTGCTGGCCAGACTGGCGGCAATCTTGCGGCCCACATGGCCGGACTTGCCCATACCGGTAACGATAACCCGGGCCTTACATTCCAAAATGCACTGAACGGCCCGGACAAATTCCTCATCCACATGTTCAATCAGCTTCATCACTGAGTCCGCTTCTATTCGCAGCGTTTCTATTGCAGAATCTTTAATCATTATACTGTATGCCTCACAACACAAATCACAACTGTTTTCTCACAATATCATGAATGGCAATGGCATCCTTCAACAGATCCTCCAGCTTATCCAGATAAATCATGTTAGGTCCATCGCACAAGGCTTCCTCAGGATTATCATGCACCTCCATAAAGAGGGCGTCCACACCGGCTCCTACTGCGGCCCGGACCAGATTTGGAACATATTCCCGGTTGCCTGCGGAACATGTACCGGCTCCACCAGGCAGCTGAACGCTGTGGGTTCCGTCAAATACCACCGGATAACCAAAGGAACGCATTATCGGGAAGGCCCGCATATCCACCACCAGATTATTATAGCCAAAGGTTGCTCCCCGCTCGGTAAGCATAATCTGGGAGCAGCCCCCCTCATGGAGCTTATCCACCACATTACGCATATCCGCCGGTGCCATAAACTGCCCCTTCTTGACATTTACCACGGCACCGCTTTTGGCCGCTGCATACAACAGATCCGTCTGACGGCACAGAAAGGCCGGAATTTGGACAATATCAGCCACCTTGGCCACAGGCTTCACCTGCTCCTCGGTGTGAACATCGGTAACAATTGGTACCTGCAGCTCATCCTTGATGTGCTGCAGCATTTCCAGTCCCTTCTTCAGACCAGGGCCACGAAATCCGTTAAAGGAAGAACGGTTGGCCTTATCAAAGGACGCTTTGAAAATATATGGTATGCCCAGCCTGCCGCATATTTCCTTAATCGTGCGGCCAATCAGCAGACAACGGTCCATTTCCTCCAGGACGCATGGACCAGCCAGCAGTGCCAGCGGCTTGCCATTGCCGATTTCAAAATTACCCACCTGAACAGTATTCATAATGCGTACCACCCTTCTTCGTTAGGCATTCTGCCCATTTAAACGCTGTTTATATGCTATATTCACCGCTTCCAAATCCTCCCGGGTATCCACCCCGACAAAATGGAAATCAGTGGTTATAACCTTTATCTTATAACCATTTTCCAGAGCACGCAGCTGCTCCAGGGACTCGGTGGTCTCCAGAGGCGTAGGCTCCATCCTGGCATAATTTAACAGGAAATCCCGCTTGTAGGCGTAAATGCCAATGTGCTTATACACCGTTACCCCGGTATTTTCCCGGGGATAGGGTAAAAGGCTGCGGGAAAAATACAGAGCATAGCCCTGCCGGTCAGTAACTACCTTTACGTTATTGGGATTATTCATATCCGCCGGATCAGTAATCGGCGACTTCACCGTGGCCATCTGCAAATCCGGGTCATCATCAAAGGCTGCCGCCAATTCATCAATAAGTGCCGGCTCAATCATGGGCTCATCACCCTGTACATTGATAATCAGCTCTGCCTCCGGGTGGGCTGCCGCCACCTCAGCCAGCCGGTCGGTGCCCGTGGGATGGTCCTTGGCCGTCATCATGGCCTGACCACCGTTGTCCACCACCGCTTTATAAACCCGCTCATCATCTACCGCGGCAATTACCCCTGTCAGGCGTTTTGCCTTGGCTGCCTGCTCATAAACCCGGGATATCATCGGCTTCCCGCAAATATCTGCCAGGGGCTTCCCTGGCAGGCGGGTAGATGCAAACCGCGCCGGAATTACACAAAGTGTATTCATTGACATATCAGCCTCTCTTTATTCTTTAACCTGTTGCTGCCCCAGCTTTTCAGCAATTTTTTTCTGCAGCAATGCTTGAAATTCTTCCTTGCCATTCTGCAATACCACCTCTACGGTGAGGATCAATACCGGAATAGCCTTGTCATCCGGCACCGCTGCCAAAAATTCCATCGGCAGCTTTACCGCATCCTTTTCGGTGGTTACTATGGCCTCAGCCCCCTGACGGACGGCCTGCTCCATGGCATCCACCATTTCCTCCTGGGTATATTCGTGATGGTCCGGGAACCGGAAGCTTTCGATAATATCCGCTCCGGCACTGGCCACGGTCTGCTCAAAGGAGGAGGGGTTGCCGATGGCGGACAGGGCCACCACCTTTTTCCCCTTTATGACGGAAATTGACATGCCCTCACTGGCCACATTCCGTTTCCAATCACACAGCTCAATGCAGGACTGGGGGTGATGAATGCTTTCCACCACCGTAGGATTGCTGCCATATTTGGCAATCTGATCCCTGATGTACTTATTAAAGCCCGGCTGGCCCTGGTCCACCTTGGTCATAAGACACACATCAGCCCGCTCCAGATGGGTAATGGGCTCCCGCAGGGTCCCCCTTGGCAATACGTAGCCATTACCAAACAGGTTAACGGAATCAATGAGAACCACATCCAAATCCCTGGCCAGCTTCCAATGCTGGAAGCCATCATCCAGAATGGCCACCTCGGCCCCGAAGTGCTCCACGGCATACTGGCCGGTCTTATACCGGTCCCGGCCAATCAATACCGGAACCTCCCGCAGATGCTTGGCCAACATATAGGCCTCATCACCGGCCTGATCCGCTTCCATATAAATATGATTGCCATCAGATACCAGGCCAACCTCCCCCTGCCACTTGGCCCTATAGCCCCGGTTCAGGATAACCACCTTGTAGCCCATATCCCGGATATATTTGGCCAGCCGTTGCGCTGTAGGGGTTTTGCCTGTGCCGCCTACAGTGATATTACCCAGGCTTATGACAAAGCAGTCCAGCCTGTTGGTCGGCAAAATACCGAATTTATAGCTGTCCAGCTTCAGGTTTACCAGCATACTGTACACCTTGGACAGAATAAACAAAATGGCCATTACACAGCGGTTAAAAAAGCCCTGTGGTTCCTTATTATGAATAATCTGCATGAAATAGGTCTGGAAATTCTCCAATTTATCCGTGGCCTTTACCTTGTTCATTTCCACCTTGGTCAGGAGATCATTAAGGATAATTGCTGTCCGATGGGCGGCTCCCTTGTTTTCCTGACAGATAGCCAGGGTTTCGGCCTCCATGCGATGACGCTCCCCATCATCCCTGAACAGGTGCAGGGCCTCCACCGCCAATTCTTCACCTGATTTAACGGTTATTACCGCATTGCGGTTTTTAAACAGCAGGTGGGTGTCCTTAAAATTCTGCATATTTTCGCCCACGATAATGGCCTTGCCGTGGGCGGCCGGCTCCAATATATTGTGTCCGCCGTGGGGAATAAGGGTACCCCCCACAAAAATAACATCACCCACGCTGTACATCTTGCCTAATTCGCCAATGGTATTGAGAATAACCACATCATGGTCCGTGGAAAACTTCTCCTGCAGCTGGGTTCTGGTAACAGCCTTAAAGCAGTATTGATCACAAATTTCCAATATGGCATTAGTGCGCAAAATGGCCCGGGGGGCAATTACCAGCTTGGCCTTGGGGTATATCCGGCGGATTTCATTGAAGGCCCTTATGACGTACTCCTCTTCTCCCTTGTGGGTAGAACCGGCCAACAGCACCCCCTGATTATCCTCCAGCCCCAGCTCCAATAAAAGATTGTGCTTTTCCTCCGGACTTACATCCGTATAGGTCTGGTCAAACTTGGTATTGCCCGTTACGGTAACCAGGTCGGGATCCGCCCCCAGCTTCAATATATTTTCTGCATCCACGTTGGACTGCATGGCAAATACCTTTATGGAGCTGAGGATTTCGTCCCACAGCCCCATCATATAGCGATAGCTTTTGGCACTTTTGTCGCTGATGCGGCCATTTACCATGAGAACAGGAATATCCAGCTTCTTGCAGGCCCGCAGGAAATTGGGCCAAAGCTCCGTCTCCACCGGCATAAACACCCGGGGACGGACCCGATACAGCAAATTTGCTGACAGCCAGGGCAAATCAAAGGGAAAATGAATTATACTGTCCGCATCCTTTATGATGCGGTTAGCCATCTCATAGCCGCTGTTGGTAAACACCGAGACCAAAATGGGGCTCTGGGGAAATTCCTTGTGGAATTCCTTAATCAACGGACTGGCCGCCACAATTTCACCGACGGAGGCTGCATGAACCCATATACAATTTTTGCGGGCCACCTTATCCAGGGCATGCTTGGGCAGAAAGCCCAGCTGCTGCTTGATTCGTTCCACGAAGCCCTTTTCCCGGACTGCCCGAATGCAGAATACCGGTATCATTAAAATGACAATCAGTATACCTACAACATTGTACACTAAATGGAGCATAGAATTATTTTCTCCTCAAACAACCAATATTTTACGGATTACTGCTGCGGAACTGAATATTGTACAGATTGCTATACAGCCCATTGTTGGCTAATAACTCCTCATGGGTACCATGCTCAATGACATGGCCATTTTCCACCACGTAAATCTGATCCGCATTAAAAATCGTCGACAGGCGATGGGCAATAACGAAGGAGGTCCGGCCGACCATCAGCTTGTCCAGGGCATCCTGAACAATTTTTTCACTTTCTGTATCGAGAGCCGAGGTGGCCTCATCCAGAATAAGCACCCGGGGATTTTTCAAAATAGCTCGGGCAATGGCCAGGCGCTGACGCTGACCGCCGGACAGATTCAGTCCCCGCTCGCCGATTTTGGTATCATAGCCCTCCGGCAGCTCCCGAATAAACTCATCGGCGTTGGCGGCCTTGGCGGCCTCAATAATCTCTTCATCGGTGGCATCCAGCCGGCCATAGCGGATGTTCTCCATAACGCTGGTGCTGAACAGCATGGTTTCCTGGGGCACCAGACCGATCTGCTCCCTGAGGGAATCCGTGGTAACCTCCCGCACATCATAGCCATCTATGGAAATAGAACCGGAATCTATATCGTAAAAGCGTGGTATCAGATTGGCAATTGTCGATTTACCGCTGCCACTGGGTCCTACCAGGGCAATCATCTGCCCCGGCTCCGCCGTCATGCTTACATTGGACAGGGCCGCCTGACTGTCGGAATAGGAGAAGGTCACATTATCAAATACCACCTTGCCCTCTATCTTAGGAAGAAGCTTGGCACCAGGCTTATCCTTAATCTGCTCATCCAAATCCATTATACCAAACACGCGCTCGGCAGCGGCCATGGCCTTCTGGATTGCCCCATACACCCGGCTTAACCGCTTTACCGGATTGGCCAAATTAACGGCGTAGGTAAGAAAGGCCACCAGCTCACCGGCGGTAATAGTCTCATTGACCACCTCGTAGCCGCCAAACCACACAATAAAGGTTACGGCCACAGCCGCCAAAAACTCCACCGTCGGGGTAAGTAGGCTCATGAGCTTAACGTTTTTCATGGCCGCCTGGAAATTCAGCACATTTTGCCGGTCAAAACGCTTAATCTCGTAAGCCTCCCGCACAAAGGACTTTACCACCCGAATAGCCGCAATGCTTTCCTGCAGCATGGAGGTAATATCCGCCATCCGCTCCTGAATGACCGTACCGGAGCTTTTCAGCTTCCGGCCAAAAATCTTCATGGCATAGCCCACCAGGGGAATAGTCATCAGGGTCAGCAGGCTCAGCCGCCAATCAAGATACACCATCATCACCAGGGAACCCACCAAAATAGAGGCCTCGGTAACCATCTCAATCAGGTTATTTACAATGGCACTCTGCATGGCACTCACATCATTGGTAATATAGCTCATTACCGTACCGGTCTGCTGCTTGTCATAGTAGGACAGGGGCATTCGCTGAAATTTGCGGAAAAGAATTCCCCGCACATCAATTATAACCTTTTCTCCCACATAGGACACCAAATAGCTCTGACCGTAATAAAAGACCCCTCGCAGGAACATTACCACCAAAATACCTACGGCAATCAGGTTCAGCATATACATATCCCTGTCCATAAGCACCTTGTCAATCATATCCTTGATAATCCATGGAAGGTACAGGTTGGCCCCAGCCGCCATAATTATACAAAATACCGCCGCCACCAATCGCTTAATGTATGGCTTTATATACATAAGCAAACGCTTATAATTTTTCATTTAATTTCCAACCTCCCGGCCGTCTTTTCCATACCGCTTCGCCGCCGCCAAAATTTTTTCTGCCACCCGGCCCGCCGCTCCCGGCCCCCCCAGGGTGGCTGTTGCTTCATTAAGGCCGGCGACTACCCTTCCCCGGTAATCCCCATCAGCATAAAACCGCCTGGCCTCCTCATATATATTCCGGGCTGTAACCTCATCCTGCAACAGCTCCCGCTGCACCTGACGGCCAGCCAGAATATTGGGCAGGGTAAAAAATTCGATATCCACCAGCAATTTGCCAATAGCATAATTAAGTCTGCCCATCCGATAAAGGCACACACAGGGCAGTCCCAGCAGGGCCGCCTCCAAAACCACCGTTCCCGAGGCAGCCAGAGCAAAGGTGCCGATATTCATTAAATCGTAATTGTTATCTGTGGTGTAATGGACCCCTACCTGATAGTGGGCCACAATCCCTTCAATAAGTGCCTTGTCAATCCCCGGTGCCACCGGCAAATAAAATGTCAGGGCTCCATTATCCTGCTGCAGCAGCTCCGCCGCCGCCAGCATAGCCGGCAGCAACATTGTTATTTCCTGCTTACGACTCCCCGGCAGCAATATAACCGGCTGCTTATCAGACTCCACCTTAAAATAGCGTCTTGCCTCATCCACCGTCATGGTAGGCTTCACCGTATCCACCAGGGGATTGCCATTGAAGGAAATATTAGCTCCTGCCGCCTTATATACCGGCAGCTCAAAGGGAAATATGGCCGCAAATTCATCGGCAATGGCCGCACATTTTTTGGCCCGCCCCTTGCGCCAGGCCCAGGCAGAGGGGGGAATATAGGAAAACACGGGTATGCCCATCGCCTTGGCTTTTTTGGCCAATCGCCAATTAAAGTCAGGATAATCGATGAGCACCAATATATCCGGCTTCTCCTACCGCATAAAGGACTCCAGCTTATTCAGCAGGGCAAATATCCGATGCAGGTTCTTAATAACCTCCCAGACCCCCATAATGCTGTATTCCCGCATATCAGAGCAGAGACGCACCCCGGCCTCGGCCATCTTGGGGCCGCCAAAGCCAATCAGTTCAGCCTCCCGGCAGCGTTCCAGCACGGCCCGGGCCAGGCTGGCCCCGTGTACATCTCCGGAGGGCTCTCCTGCAGAAAACATTATTTTCATTGTAGACCCCCTCCGTAAAAATCGCATAAAATTCCATTAAAAAAGCATTACAATATATTATCGCATATTTTATTCTTACATACAACACAAAAGGGACCGAAATCTTCCAGTCCCTAAAATATTCTGCACAATATGTTATTCCATAACGGCAATGGTAATATCATTGGCATCAGCCAACCCTATAACCTTTGCCCGATCCACCAGCAGGGTTCGGCCGGCCTCAAGGACCAGTCCCTTGGCGCCTACGGCAATCATGCTTTCAATGGTTTTGGTACCAACTGCCGGTACATCAAACCGCAAATCCTGATTGGGCTTGGCCACCTTGGCCACCACCGCCCCACCACGGGCCAGCTCACCGCCCCGGCGAATGCAGGCATCAGTACCCTCAATGGCCTCCAGGGCCATAACCCCCAGCTGCTTCACCACCGCAGTCTGTCCCACATCAAGACGGCCAATTTCCCTGGCCATCTCCATACCAAACCGCATATCCTTCAGCTCCTCCTCTGTAGGCTGACGCTTGGTAAGCACCCCCACCTGAGGTATCAGGGATTTTATCAGGGCAGTTTGATCAAAGGCCTCCAGATTATCCTTGGCCAACTCCTTAATAAAGGCCAGCATCAAGGTGTCATCCTTGCGGTCCGGCAGGGTGAATATCAGGGACAGCATCCGCAAATCCGGCTGAACATGCTGACCGCTGTACAGAATTTCCTTGGTAACCTTGCCAATCATGGTTACCTTCTGTACACCCTTTTCCTTAAGGTAGTCAATTATCGCCTGCAGCTGGGCCACATTAATGTCCTTGTAGCCGGCGGTGCAGCTCTTAAGCTCCTCATCCACTCCCGGAACCAGGCCCACACAATATACTTCATAGCCCATAGCCTTGGCCGCCATGGCACATTCCACCGGCAAGCGGCCCACACCAGCCAACAGACCAATTTTTTCCATCATTATCCTCCGCTGTTACTCCTCAGCCCCATCTCCGTTTTTGGAGCTGTGCTTTATATTTGGCCGACAAATGCCCCGATCGGCATTTCTGAGGAAGCCCAGCAAATGCTCGATTTCCTCGCAGGAATCCACCTGCTCCTCAATGGCCGCGATTGCCTCAGGCAACCGGAGACCGGACCGATACAGAAATTTATAGGCCTGCTTGATTTTGCTGCGGTTCTCCGCCGTAATACCCGCCCTGGACATACCCACACTATTAAGGCCACAGGCCCGGGCCGGTGAACCATCCACAATGGTAAAGGGCACAATATCGTGGATATTGCGGGACATGCCGCTGACCATGGCATTGCGTCCGATGCGGACGAACTGATGAACGCCGGCCATACCGCCAATCACTGCCCTGTCCTCCACTACCACATGACCGGCCACCATAGCCGCATTGGCCATGACGATATTATTGCCCAATATACAATTATGGGCCACATGTACATAGGCCATCAGCAGACAGTCGTCACCTATACGGGTAACCTCATCCTCGCCACAGGCCCGATGAATAGTACAAAATTCATGAATTTTGGTACGGTTGCCAATCTCCACAAAGCTGCGCTCGCCCTTAAATTTCAGATCCTGAGGCTCCTCACCAATGGATGCCCCCTGAAAAATATGGCAATCCTGACCGATCCTGGTCCAACCGGTAATTACCACATTGGGCCCCACCACCGTGCCGTCACCAATCTCCACATTCTCCCCAATAACCGTAAATGGTCCGATTTGTACGTTTTTACCTAATTTGGCATTGGGGTGAACCACGGAAAACTTATGTATATCAGCAACAGAATTATTATTATCTGTCATATAACCTTACACTCCTTTAGTATGCCCGTAGGGATTTGTAACAATCCATAACTAACGCCATAATTTATAAGTCATCAAACATCACAAATTGACTACATGGCTTTTTACCTCATTTTTGACCATTTAGCGGGCAAATACTAAATTTTCCTTCGTTTTCCTCCACTTTTCGCCCTAATTACTTATTTACAGGCTGCTGTAAAGCAAAGGTAAAATCCCCCTGGGCAGCAAAAACGCCATCCACAAAGGATTCCGCGTGCAGGCGGCCATAGTCCCCATGAACCTTCACCAGCTCGGCCTTCATAATAAGCTGATCACCGGGAACCACCGGCTTCTTGAACTTGATATTGTCCATACCGCCAAACAGAGCAATCTTGCCCCGGTTTTCCTCAGGATAAAGCATGGCTATGCCACCAACCTGGGCCATGGCCTCCAGGATCAGCACACCGGGCATAATGGCCTGGTGGGGAAAATGACCATGGAACTGTGGTTCATTATAGGTTACATTTTTAATGCCTGTAGCTGACTTAAAGGGATCGATTTCAATAATCCGATCCACCAGCAAAAATGGGGCACGGTGGGGCAAAATCTTCTTAATCTCATCAACTTCCAATACCATTTAAATACCTTCTTCCTGTTCTACTACTGTATATTATCTGTCACCTTACTTGTAAAATGAGACTTATTCAGTGGGAGATTTATCCCCCCGCTGAATACAGCCTAATTAATCAAGAGCTATGGGGGCTCGTCTCCTGCCTAAGAGGGAAGAGACTTGCCACCAGTCAGCGTGGGGTCAAATTCCCTGGCCAGCAGCTTGGCCATGGTGGTGTTCAGGGCATGACCGGATTTTACCGCAATAAAATGTCCCCGGACAAAGCCGGCCAGCCGCAGGTCACCAACGATATCCAAAATCTTATGGCGCACCAGCTCATCAGGATAGCGCAGTTCATTCATCCACCCCTGATCATTGTACACAATAACATTTTCCATGGTGCCGCCCAGGCCCAGCCCCATCTTCCGCAGGGCTTCCACCTCAGCCTCATAGGCAATAGTGCGGGCTTTCCCCACTTCCCTGGTATATTCCTCCGGGGAAATTTCATAGTCCCCATACTGAATACCAATCAGGGGATGGGGGTTAATGGAGGTGAAGCTTACCCGAAAGCCATCATAGGGCACTGCCAAAATAAATTTGTCACCATCATCCACCCGATACAGCCTGTCAATAATGATTTCCCGCCGCGGAGCCTCCAGCTCCCGGACACCGGCCTCTTTAATCAGCTCACAGAACACCTGGCTGCTGCCATCGGCCACAGGCGGTTCCTCAGCATCGATAATTACCCGGCAATTATCTATCTTCATTGCATTAAACGCAGACATCATATGCTCAATGGTGAACAGCTTGATGCCATTAGCTTCAATCGTAGTTGCCCTAAGAGTAGATGTAACATTTTCCGCCCTGGCCTCCACCTGAGGGGTACCCGGCAAATCCTGCCGCACAAACACAATTCCCGTATCCGCCTCAGCCGGCTGCAGAGTCAAATGAACCTCTACACCGGAATGCAGCCCCACTCCCACATAGCTTATTTCGGAGTTAAGGGTAGTCTGATTACTCAAATTCAGCCCTCCTTGACTTATCATCTCAAGTTTAATTATACAAAATCTTTAACCATAGTGCAAAAGGGCTAATCCAGACCGGTTTCCCGCACGGATTTCCACCGGTCATGTAGCCAGAACCAATCCTCGGGATGGCTTCTTATATGGCCTTCCAGCAAGTCCATAACCTCCTGGGTGGCCTTTCTGATATCTCCCTTTTTGTCCTTGGAACGCTCCACGTAAATAGGCGGATATATGGTTATATGATGTCCCCCATCAAGCCGATGGGTTATCTGTCCATGAAAAATCGGTGCCCCCTGGGACCGGGCAATGGTGGCCGGCCCGGTAAAGCAATTTGTCTTCCTGTCAAAAAAATCCAGAATAATACCATCCCGCAGGCTTGGATCCTGATCGGTAATAAGGCCAATCATCCAGCCCTCCTTAATCATCTGGAACATTTCCCTGACCCCGCTGGTATAGGTAATATGCATCCCCACCAGAGTACGGTATTCGTTAATGAACCGGTCCATGGCACCATCCTTCTGCTTTCTGGCCACCCCCACCAGGGGCACGCCATACTGGGCCAGGGCCGCTCCCATCAATTCCCAGCTATCGCTGTGGGAGGTGGCAATTACAGCCCCCTGCTGCTTATCAATAGCCTCCTGCAAATATTCCAGTCCGTCAATGGTGACATATTTTTTTATATAATCATCCTTTATCAGCTCCGGATAGCGCAAAACCTCCATAAGCATGGGGCCAAACTGCACCCAGGAGGACTTGGCGATACGCTCCGCCTCCCTGTCATCTACCTTCAGGCAACGGACAATATTGTCATAGGCCAGCCTTTTTCGCCTGTGGGGTACCACTGCCCAGGTCAGTCTTCCCAAAAATTTACCAAAGCTGTTGCAGCTTTCCATGGAAAACTGACAGGCCAGCCAGCTAAAAAATTTCATGATATAGTATGCCATTATAACCAATACTCCTTGACGAAATTCTACTGCACCATTTCGGGGTGACGCACCAACCACCCGGTGATATCCTGTAATGCTTCCCGTTCCTCCAAGTATTCTTCCACGTTGATTTTCGTATCCACCGGATCACTGGATTCTGCCAGCTGCTGGCGGTTTTTTTCCAAATAGGAACCTATGAATTTTATATCCATCCAACTATATGGGGTTACCACATGCTCTATTTTCTCCGTAAGAGACGGCTTAATACTATAATACTCAAAGCCCTCTGGCGCAATAAGCTCCATTATAGTAGGCAAAATATTCTGGTGCTCACCCAAAACATTATTGGCCAACATATCCTTGGTCAAATCCGGGTGATGGATGTAGAAGGAGGTTAACATTTTCTCCCTGATAGTTTGATAATTGCGTGGCAGTATTCCCTTATCGTACGGAAGCACAGCAGCCGAATGGTCTCCGGTAACAATAAATAAGCTATCCGGGTATTGCTTTCGCATATCCTCAATAAAATTCATAAGACAGCGGTCAGCGTAGCATACCCCCATAAACCTTCTGGCCTCCATAGTGTCACGGCGAAGCTTATCCGGCATTTCCGGCATAAGCTCATCAATATCCAGACCATAATCACCATAAGGCAGATTATAAGGGCCATGATTAGAGGTTGTGTATATAAAATGAAATTGTGGTGTATCGCCATCATTCTTCCTTATAATATCGCCCACTGATTTTAAAAAAATATGATCATACACACCAAGCCAGGTGGAGGGAGAACCGGCAGGACATATCTCCGGGCCACCGTAAGCTTCATCGAAGCCTGCTCCGGGAACAAAGTGCATCAAGCTTCCCCAATTAAGACTGCCACCATACCAAAAGCTTGTATGGTATCCAAGCTTTTTCAGCTGAACAGCCATGGCTGTTGGTATTTTCGATATATCGCAATTCCAAAGGGCTTTATTTTCATTGAGCTCCAAATCACAATCATACACTCCCAACAAAATACTTCCAAGTGCTGTCTGGGAAATCATACCTGCCTGCTGAAAATTAGCTAATGTAACTGTCCCCTTTTCCTGTTGAAATTTCTTACTGGCATCCATAAGGTGAAGCTTATTATAAATGCTGTCAAAGGGAGCCTGACACTGACTTTCGCCTAACAGGAAAAAAATATATTTAGGCTTATTAATCCTCGGACCCTTGGCGATATGCCTGAAATGCAGCAACGGATTATCAGTCTCACCTGAAAATTCCGGGCAAATTTTATTTATACTTGCTTTAGATTCATCGTCATCTTTTTTGACAAACTCAGGAACCGGATGTTTAAGAACCAATTCCAATGCTATCAAATCATCAACAGTTGCTTTACCCAGAAACACATCCTCCTTGACGATCTGCGGAACCTCATCCCACTCCGGCTTCAACCTGTGGCGGAACGTACCGCCAAACCGGAACCAATAAAAAATTGCAACTGAAGATAAAAACATTAAGGTATTGCAGGCATACTGCCAATACTCATTTTCCATTACTAAAAAACCATACCTTGGAATACCAAGCACAGTGTTTGTCAGCCAAATACATACAGCAATATATGGTATAAAGCTTAACAAAATCCAGACTCCATGATTTTGATTAAAGAAAATATCTGCCAAATTTTTTTTATCTGCATTCCTACCAAATAAAATATTTTTATTAATAATATCCTGATAGTGGTAATAAAAAATCATTTTTGTCCAGAACAAGATATATAGCACTACCAAATATAACACTACCAGCATTACTCTCACAGTATCACCTAGGTCAAAATACAGGCTGAAAAACGCCCCCGGAATGCTGACCACAACGAGAGAAATCAAGTAAACATACGCATTAAAATCCATTCCCCACCAAAAGCCATATCTAAAGCAATGGTACAGTCTTTTGCCCTCCCATTCACTGAATTTCCTGGGACCAAAATATAAAATAAAAGCCAACCTGAAAATTGCACACATTAAAGGCGGCAGAACGGCTATCTTAATATCCTGCTGCCACCCCATAAAAAAAGCATCAAACAATGTCAAATCAATCACTCCACTTTTAAACATAGGAACATTCTATCACATTTGACATCTTATAGGTAATAATAATGTACAGATATAATAAAAATAACTCACCTAACTGCATTTAAAATGGCAATTAGGTGAGTTTTCAATTTACTAATAAATTAGCTTGTCGGTAAAAATATCAGTAGGAGGCATCGGCACCGCCGGTAACCTTGGCCGTCTGTACCTCTACATGGTCCGGCTCCAGATGATACTTGGAGTTGAATGGATGCTTAGGATAGAGCTTGGCTCCCCTCTTTTCCAGGAAGGAACGCAATACCCATGGCTTATCGGAAATAAGGCCATCCACGCCCATATCGTACATCATTTCCATGTCCTTAACATCGTTAACGGTCCAAGGAACCACCTTCATACCAAGGCTGTGGGCCTCATCCACCATATTCTTGCTGACTTCACCATAATATGGGGAAACAATGTCAGCACCGAAGGAATGGGCGGCAGCTACTGCGTCACCCTTGAAATCCTTAATATCCAGGCCACCCAGCCAAGGAGATTTTTCCTTGTCAAATGGTCTCAGGGACTCAGCAAACTTGCCCCAGGAGGGCTCTTCCTCGATGAGGGCAGAAAGGGTGATATTGGGATTCATCTTCTTTTCCATCATAAGGGTTTCCCAGTCGAAGGACTGAAGAACCACCCGGTCCTCCATGTTATACTTCTTAACCAGCTCGTTGAAGCGGGTGAGGAAGGCCTTCTTATCAGCATTGCCTGCATGCTCCTTAACCTGCAATGGATCAGGATAGGACTTGGTCTCAATGTTGAACTTAACATTCTCGTTACCGGAGGCCTTTACCAGCTGGAAGAGCTGCTCCAGGGTAGGAATTTGGGCAAACTCTGGGTCAACTCTGGTCTGACCATGAAGCTTGTAATAATCAACATTAGGATTAATCTTGGATACGTTAAACTTCTGAATTTCGGCAACAGTCATCTTGCGGATATCATATTTACCATTCTCAATCCAATTGCCATTGGCATCACGGGTAATCTCGTGATTCAGAATTGGGTTGTGGCTCATTACAATATCACCATCCCCGGTGAACTGCATATCGCACTCGATGCAGGTTGCGCCATTCTCGATAGCGTAAGCATAAGAATACAAGGTATTCTCCGGACGGGCATCCCGGCCGCCACGATGAGGCTCAAAGTCAAAAACCCCTGCAAAATCAACCTTTGCCTCGGCCTGTGGCAAATCGGCAATACCGGCTGCCCCTGTGGCCAATACTGCTGCCAAAATCCCCATAGCAATTTTTTTACGATTTAATTTCATTTTATTTCCCCCTTAAAATTTAAATCTGCGTATATTATACCATAAAAATGTAAAAAACTTTATAAACTTTTGTTCAATTGGCAAAATTTTAAACAATATTCTCAAGGTGGACAGGGGCTGCTTTTTTGTCCTATCCCAAAGCATATACAGGCATATAAAATGATAACTTATTCAGGTGGAGTTTTAACTCCATCTGAATTTAGTTGAAT
>NZ_CAMYWM010000004.1 GCF_947302755.1 uncultured Anaerovibrio sp. | reverse complement strand
GTTTGATATCCAGACTGCCGACCTGCTGGAAATAGGTAAACTGGGTGATTTCCATGCCATCCAGCCAGACTTCCCAGCCCAGGCCCCAGGCCCCCAGGGTCGGGGATTCCCAGTTATCCTCTACAAAGCGGATATCGTGCTCCTTGGGATTGATGCCAAGACGCTCCAGAGATGCCAGATACAGCTCCTGAATGTTATCAGGGGATGGCTTCATAATTACCTGGAACTGGTGATGCTGATAAAGGCGGTTTGGATTATCGCCATAACGGCCATCTGCCGGACGGCGGGACGGCTCCACATAAGCCACATTCCACGGCTCCGGTCCAAGAACTCTAAGGAAGGTAAAGGGGTTCATGGTGCCGGCACCCTTTTCCACATCATAAGGTTCCCCTAAAATACAGCCCTGCTCGGACCAGAACTGCTGAAGGGCCAGGATCATTTCCTGATATTTCATAAGAGTTTGCCTCCTTCTGATTTGTTACAGAAACACATAAAAAGTCCCTGTAACATCGGTTAATAATGTTACAGGGACGAGATAACCCGCGGTTCCACCCTGCTTGAATGCCAACGCATTCCGCCTCAATGGATATATATGTTGTCGCTCCAAAGTGCCCTTCATCCCATCAGCAGGCTCCCACCGTCCCTGCATCGCTGTAAGGGGATTACTCCTCTTTTTCATTGCTAGGAAAAATTTTAGCAAAAATAAATTTTTGTGTCAACCTATTATATCAATACACAAAGGCAACACTTCCGCCAGCCTAAGGGCTCACCCCCCAAGGTTAGCAGAGAATACCTCATCCGTCACGCTGAGCGTGCCACCTTCCCCAGAGGGGAAGGCTGAACCTCTCCTGTTGGAGATTTTTAGGGCACTCAAAAGGCCTGCCTAAGGTAGGCAGGCCTGTTTTTTTCCTGGTGCGCTCGGCGGGAGTCGAACCCACGCTTTCAGCTCCGGAGGCTAACGTCCTATCCACTGGACTACGAGCGCCAAATAAAAGTTGTTGCGAAATGAAAATTTAACAATGAATATTATACCCCAATCGGCAAAAACTTTCCACAAAAATTTTATTTTTTTAAAAATTGTTGAATTTTGCAGTACCACAGCTGAACGGACCAAGGCTGCCCCTGACCATTATTCCGGGGAGCTTTAGCGAAGAAAATAGGGCTTTAAGGCCATGGTGATAAAGAAAATCAGGGCGGAAATTACCACGATGGTGGCTCCCGCCGCCATATTGAAGTGATACGCCAAAACAAGGCCGGAAATCCCTGATAGCATGGCACTGCCCACGGACATGACATGATATTGCTTAACGCTGTTGGACACATTGCGGGCTGCTGCCCCGGGCAGTACCAGCAAAGAGTTGATAATCAACAGCCCCACCCATTGAATACTGATGGCCACCACCACCGCCACCATGGCGGCAAATACAGCCTCAACCAATATTACATTAATCCCCCGACTGCGGGCAAAGGACTGATTGACACTTAATACCAGCAATTTATTGAACATAAGCCCCCAGGCAATAAACACCAGCACCAGAACCAGAACCAGATAGCCCAGTTCCTGGGTGGTAATGCTGAGGATATCCCCTATCAGGTAATTGCTGAACTTATTGAAGCCGCCCCCATAGGACATCATCATCAGACCTACGGCGATACCAGTGGAGGAAAAGACCCCGATAATGGTATCAGTGGAAGCAGAGCTTTTATTCTTAATCCAGGTGATAAGGAGGGCAAAGATTACCGAAAAGACCAGCAAAGAAAGCATGGGCGAAAAGAGTCCCACCACAGCTCCAATGGCCAGTCCCGTAAAGGCCCCATGTCCCAGGGAATCGGAAAAGAAGGCCATGCGGTTGGACACCACCATGGTGCTGAGCAGACCAAATAGGGGCGTTATGAGCAAAATGGCCAAAAAGGCATTTTTCATAAAATCATATTCCAGCCACTCAAAGGGTAAGGCGTTCAGGAGGTCATAGATATATTCCATTATTCGACCTCCTTTGATACGCACTCGGGACAGCCACAGGACTGACCATGTGGTTTTTTCCTGTGCTCCACCCATACAAAGCCGGTGCCACCCCGATGGGTACCGCCATCGGTAAGCATACCGAAAATTTTTCTGGTGCGATGATCGCTGAAGACCGCCTCAGGAGTACCATTGCACACCACACCCTTATTCATCAAAACCACCTGGTCAGCATGGCGGGCCACCATGTTAAGGTCGTGGGAAATAAGGATAATCGCCATATCCTCATTGTTTTGCAAATCCTCCAATATATTGTAAAAAATCTCCAGGCCATTTTGGTCCACTCCGGATACAGGCTCATCCAACAAGAGAATATCCGGCATGGGATTGAGGGCCAGGGCCAGCAGCACCCGCTGCAGCTCCCCACCGGACAGGGCTCCCAGCCGACGGTCAATCAATTCTGCCGCCTTAACCCGCCTCAAGCTGTTCTCCACCTCACTGCGGAGGTTGGAGGGCAACAGCCAAATGGGCCGCCAGGACTGACAGGCAGAAAAAAGGTCCAGTACCGTTATGGGCGCACTGACATCAAAGTTCAAATATTGGGGCACATAGCCAATAATGGGCTTGCCGGTGCGTTTTCCCTTGGCATCGGTATATTTCAGGGTACCGGTATGACTGACCTCCCCCAAAATTGCCTTAAGAAGGGTACTCTTCCCTGCCCCATTTGGACCGATAACTGCCGTAAGCTGACCACAATGGACGTGGATATTCACGTTCTCAAAGATAGTCAGCTTACCGGCCTTCACAGTGAAATTTTCAATTTTCGTACAGCACAGCCTGGAGCAGTCATTGCCCTCTCCCTTGGAGTGCCTAAATAATCGTTTCAGCATAGCATTCCTTTTTATATACAACCCTATAGGTAAAATCCTTCTATTTTGATTGATCCCTAAAGGCCTTACTGCCTAATATAAAACCTATTATAGCATATACTGTCAACACCGCCACCGATTCCATGGCCACCGGCGACTGGGTGGAAATCCCCCGAAGCAGGTAGCTGGTATGGGTCAGGGGCAGCACCTCAATAAACCAGCGAAACGCCTCAGGCAGGGTCTGAGTACTAAAGAAGGTACCGCACAAAAAGGACATGGGCAGCAGCAGGTAGGTATTTACCTGGGACAGCTCCTCGTAGCTGTCCATTTTCAGGGCTGCAAAGAAGCCCACCTCGGCAAATATAACACAATTCAAAATAAGAATCAGCAAAAAAAGAGGAGTAATATTTAAATGAGCCCCAAAGACCAGGGCCAGAGCCACAATAATGGCCGAGGAAATCAGGCCCCGCAGCACCGCCGCCATAATCTTACCGATAATAAAGGCAGTGAAATGCATGGGCGCTATAATATATTCCCCAATGCTGCGATGGTAAATCCGTTCCGTACACAGGGGGGTGAGGCTGTTGTAGCTGATATTCATGGAATTCAGGGCCATGATGCCCGGTACCAAAAAGTCAAGGTAGGAGCCGGAGCCCACCTGAATGCTTCGCCCCAGCCCCCAGCCAAAGGCCACCAAATACAGCATTGGAGCCACCATGCGGCTGAGGATAAATTTGGGCAGACGACGTTTTAATACCACCCAATCCCGCCAAAAGACGGTCCATATATCCCTTAGCATTATACACCCTCCCTTCGTCCCGTAAGCTCAATAAAGGCATCCTCCAAATTGGTTCGCCTGATATGGGCCCCATGCTCCAGGGTGCCGGCAAAGGCCGCTGCCTCCTGACGGCTTTCAAAAAATTGATATTCGTGGCCATTGGGCCCATCCCACTCCACCGTAATGCGCCCCAGCCGGTTGCAAAAGGCCTCCGGTGTGTCGATGGCCACCAGCCGTCCCTTATTTACAATAGCCACCCGGTTACAGAGGGCTTCTGCCTCCTCAATATAATGGGTAGTAATGATCACCGTAGTCCCCTGGGCGGCCAGCACCCGAATAAGCTCCCATATACGGCGGCGCACCTGGGGATCCAGGGCCACCGTAGGCTCGTCCATAAACAAAATCTTCGGCTCATGAATGAGGGAGCGGGCAATGAGCAGACGCCGCTTCATACCGCCGGACAGGGAGCGGGGCATACGGTTAATGGTATCCCCCAGCTCCACAAAATCCAGCATTTCCTTGATACGGGCCCGGCGTTTGTCGCTGCTCATATGGTGCAGGCGGCCATGGAGCTCCATGTTTTCCCCCACCGTCAGGTCATTGTCAAAATTAATATGCTGGGGTACTACCCCAATCAGCTTCTTTATTTCCAAGGGATTTTTTTTGATGGATTCCCCATTATAATAAATCTCCCCCAGGGTAGGCCTGGTTTCCATGGTCAGCATGCGAATGGTGGTGGTTTTGCCCGCCCCATTGGGGCCCAATATACCAAATATCTCTCCCGGCTTCACGTGGAGTGACAAATTATCCACCGCCCGCTTGGTAACCGTCTTTTTCTCTTTATTTTTTATTTGAAATTCCTTAATTAATCCTTGAATTTTTATCATAAATGGGTACTCCGCAAAATAATACTCGTTATCACCGCAGCTTAAAGGTAATCCTCACCCGTTTTTGGAAGGTTACGGCCTGGCCGTATTCGTTATAGGCCGTGGTATAGCGATATCCCCAGGCCGCATCCAGGGCTGATTGGTCCATTTCCCCGTAGCCGGAGGAGTCTTCAATCTCCGCGCTCATTACACTGCCATCGGTGCCCACCACGATACGGACCACCACCTGGCCCTTTATATTCCGTTGGCGAAGGTCTTCGGGATATTCGGGCTCAGGGGCCTCCAGCAGGGTTGGGGATATGGCCGGACGCTTGGTTTCACTGTCACCGCTGCCGGGACCATCGCCATCGCCGTTGCCGCTGCCCTCACCGGTACCGCTGCCATTGCCGGTACCATTTCCGGCGGGGCCGTTACCCGTACCGGTACCCTCAGAGCCACTGCCGGAGCCGCCCTGGACGGCGGTTTTATCCCCCTGATCAGTTCCGTTGGCACTGGCTACCACGGCCGGTGCTACAGGGGCATTGTGCTCCTTTTTAAATTGCTCCTGCTTTTCCGGCTCCCTGGTAAAGGTTTCCTCTATCTTGGGCAGGATTTCCTCCTTTTTCTTATCCAGCACCACATCATCAATGGAGGGAGCAGCCGGAGGTGGGGCCGCCGACTCAGGGGCAGGAGCAGGGGCCGAAGCACCACCGCCCTGATGTCCTCCGCCGGCATCTGCATCATAGAGGCTTACATCCACCGGCTGCTCCTGACGGGGGGATACCACCACAAAGAGGCCCGTAAGGCATACAATGACAAATATCAGCAGGTGAATAAGCAGCGAGGCGGCCCAGGCCCGATATTCCCGCTTCTTGTCTGAATTATCTGAGGCCATATCAATTACCTCCGGATTCCGCCGCCAAGCCAAACTTGGTAATGCCTGCTGCCTTAAATTTATCCAACAGACCGATAACCATGCCGTAATCCAGGCTCTGGTCAGCCCGTACAACCACGGCAAACCGCGGATTGCGGGAGCTTTCAGCCTTGGCCCTGGCAATAAGCTCCTGTTCGCTGATAAGCTTGTCCTCCAGCCACAGGGAGCCATCCTTTTTCATAGTCACCAGATAATTTACATTCATCTGGGTCTCCGCACTTTGGGCCTTGGGCATATTTACGGGAACTGTTTTTAAATTAACCATATACAGGGTACTGAGCATGAAAAATACCAGCAGAAAGAACATTATATCAATCATCGGTATTATCATGACCTCCGGTTTATCAAAATCGTGACGGTCGCGGATGCGCATCTTACTCACGCTCCTCTGCCATGCCCTCAGCCAGAGAGAAGCACTGCTCCATATCGGAAACGATACTGTCAATCCGCTGGGTAAAATAGGCGTGAACTGCCAGGGCAATAATGGCCGTACACAGGCCCATGGCCGTGGCAATAAGGGCTTCACCCACGCCACCGGTAATGGTGCCGGCCTGGCCGGATTCCAGGTTGAATACACTAAAGGCGGAAATCATACCGCTGATGGTGCCTAAAAGGCCCAGCAGAGGGGCCATGGTAACAATCACATTTAAATAGTACAGCCGCTTACGGAAGCGGGTGAGGGCAATACCGGACTGAACCTCCCAGAAGGTATGGAGGGATACAGTTTCATTGCCGGTAAAGGCCATTCCCTTGGCCAGCAGGGAGGGCAGGGCCCCTTTGGTGCTGCCGGCCAGCCGGGCTGCTCCCTCCCGGTCCCCTTGGCTGAGTCTGTCCGCAAAATCCCGGGCAAAGCTGCGGCCCGGATCCTTGGCATTAAAGTACATGGTCCGCTCAATGGCGATGGTCACCACAAATATGGAGGCCAGCAGCAAGATATACATTACCGGACCGCCCTTGTGAAAAAAACTGATACCAGTCATGATTAAATCCATGAAAAAATCCTCCTTGCAAAACATTACCCCCTTAGTATATCACAACCAAGGGGGCACTGCTTCAATGGTTTTATTTAATATAATTATTTTGCCTGCAAAGCATCCCAGGCCTCGTTAGCCCGCTTTACATAGATGTCACGAATAGCCTTGTTTTCACCGAGACCGTGGATATAAGTGTTTACGTTGAAGCCGGACTGGGTCAAAATGGTCTTGTGGGAATCCTCCTCATTACCGGCCATATCATTGTTGGCATGGTCACCGGCCACCATCATCATAGGCATGAGAGTAACGTTCTTGATGCCCTTTTCCTTAAGCTGAGGAATAATATCGTTCAGGGCAGGCCAACCCTCTACAGTATAAATGTAAGCATTGCTGTAGCCCAGCTGATTCAGGCGGTTCTGCATTACGGTATAATAGGCATTGGCAGGATGTGGGGTACCATGCTCCAGAATGAGAACGGCATCCTCAGCACCGATCTTTGGGAACTGGGTGGCAAAGGCCTTCATGGTCTCCATGATATCATCACGCTGCTCCTCCTGACCCATCCAGTACATGAGAGAGGTGCCCATGGTCATCTTCTTGAACTGGTCCTTGTACTGATGGAATACAGCCACATCATAGGAATATTCCATACCTGGGATTACATCCAGAGTGGTAAGGGCAACCCGGGTGTAGCCCTCCTTCTTCAGCTGCTCCAAAGCCTGCTCAGGAGTTGGGTAGGTAATACCCTCATTGGCCTTGATGCGGTCAATAATAATATGGGAAGTAAAGGCAGTAACTACCTTTACACCAGGATGAGCTGCCTGAATATCGGCTACAGTCTGGGTAATGGTTTTGTCCCGATTATCCTTATAGGTAGTACCAAAGCTCATTACAAGAATGGCATCCTTGTTGGCCTTCTTGGCCATGGTCTTGTTCTCATTTACCATTACGCCAATCTGGGAAGCATTCTTCAGAGCAGTAGTGGCTGTGGTAACCTCCGGATTCAGGGTATAGGCGGCCTCAGTGCTGTTGACATTTACAGAGAACAGTGCGGCACAAGCCAGGGAACATGCTACCATTTTCTTCAAATTCTTCATAATACTTTACCTCTCTTTATAAATAAACATTTTAAAAAGCTCCTTCACGAACCAGCGTGAAAGAGCTTTTACTTACAACCTCATAAGAAACCTGTAAATAATCCCCTCCCTATCGCTCGCAGGTAATAACGGTGATTGTCCAACAGGCAGTTCTCCTGACTCCAGTTCATCGTCATGACCTTGCCTTCCTGGAATGCTCCAGTGACATAGTAAGATCTGACTCCCTGCTACAGTGGCGGGACCGTACCGGCCTTTAACCGGTTTCTCATGTTAGGCCAACCTATATTAGGCATTGGCACCTGTTCCAAATATTAATTTAGATATAGTATATTGCATTTTAAGATATTAAGCAATACCTGTAAGCATATAGAACATTACACAGAGGAAGGGTACGAGGAACTTCATCCCCATCAGCACAATAATATCAGCATAGGATTCCTTATGGCTAAGGCCGCAAATGGCCAACAGAGTGACCAGAGCACCGGCATGGGGCACCGGGTCAATGCCGATGGAGGAAACCGCCACAATTCGATGGAGAACCTCCAATGGAATGCCGGCAGCCGTGGCCATCTGGGCCCACTGATCACCCAGCATAGACAGGGCGATGGTCAGGCCGGAGGAGGCGGAACCGGTTATACCGCACATAACATTGGTGGTAAGCACAGCCGAAAACAGGGGGCCGCCACCAAAATCCAGATTTAACAGGAAATCCTTGATAACGGCAAAGCCGCCCAGACTTACCACTACACAACCAAAGGCGTAGCCGGAGGCCACATTCAATACTGCACTGCAGGAGGATACAGCCGAGCCGTTAATGGTAGGCAGCATACCATCCTGAAGGCGAAGATGGCGGCGGGCAATAAAGGCTGCCGCAATGGAGCTGATAATCAGGGAAATACTGATGGACCAGCCGGCAGAAATCTTGGCTACCGAGTGGGCCAGGAGAGACAGCTTCATATCGGACAGAGACTCAAGAGAATTCTGATCCCAGTGGAAGCCCCATTCCCAGGCAAAGGGATTGGACAGAATTACGTTTAGAACAATAACCATCAGCAGGGGGACACAGGAAACCTTCCAGTTGGGATTAGGCAGCTTATGACGTCTCTGACCGAATTCAATATGACGGCCGTAGCCTTCACCGTTGGCCTTCAGCCGCTTGGCCCGAAAGGAAATCCAGCCCCACCCCATGAGCAGGAATACCAAAGAAGCGAACAAACCGATTCCCACACCGGACCAGGTAGAGGTTCCGAAATAGGAGGAAGGAATAATGTTCTGAATCTGCGGCGTACCAGGCAGGGCAACCATGGCAAAGGAGAATATACCCATCCACAGGGCAGCCGGTAACAGACGCTTTGGAATATCAGCCTTTTTAAATACCACAGCACCGAAGGGGTACATAACAAATGCCACCACGAATACGGAAAGGCCGCCGTAGGTCAGGGCACCGCAGCCCAAAAGCACAGCCAGCACAGCCCGTTTTTCACCTAATATTTCAATAATCTTTCCTGCCACAGATGCGGCCATGCCCCCCTTTTCCATAAGGCGGGCAAAGATAGCACCAAAGAGAAAGATCGGATAGTAATTCTTGATGTATTCAGCAGCCTTGGTCATATAGAGCTCACTGAAAATAGGTAACGCTGCATGCTCACTTCCAAGGGCGGCCACTACGGCAAAGAGAGGGGCCACCAGGATTACGGAAGCACCGCGATATGCCATATACATAAGACCAATAAGCGCAATAAAAATTATTGCTGTGTCCATTAGAAAATCTCCTCCCAAATTTGTCAGATAATTGTCGTCTGCTGGCCTATATCTAAAGAGTCAGCCTCTATATTAAAACAGTCTAAATCTTAAATGTCAAGACAAACTTAACAGTAGGTATTAAATTCCTGTAAATTATGTATTTTTTTCATACCAATGCACAGATTATAACCCAAAGTTATTGTAACTATGCTTTTTAACTTTCGTTCAATTTGTCTTTTACATTTTTTCAATTATCCAGCCAAAAAAGAAAGATAGCTTTCGGACAGCTCCACCTGTCCGAAAGCCAGTGTTGCACCAGGCAACCAATGAATGAAATGAAATGTATGAGCAATGCTTTTCTTGCAGTGCTGAAACCACAAGAAAAAACCCTTCGACATATTCAGTGACCTGAAGTGCGAAGGGCTTCCAGACAGCATTAAAAGAAAAATCCTGACACAAAGCCAGGATAAGTGCAATCGAAATGCTCAAATCCCCTTCCCCATCACTCGCAGGTCAAACGGTGATTGTCAAACAGGCAGTTCTCCTGACTCCAGTTCATAGCTCATCACGCCTTCCCAGATTTCTCCAGTGACATATTGTGATTTGCTCCCTGATACAGTGGCGGGACCGTGCTGGCTTTTTACCAGCTTCTCTGTTAGGCTTTTCAGCACCTGTTCCAATCTTTATTAAATTCATCTTACAAATAGGATAATAGCACTTTGACTATTTACTGTCAACACCAAAATCAAAAAATATCAGCATATGGCTAATGACGATCCACCAGAATGGTCACCTGATAATTAGGATAATCCTTGCTGATATCCTCTCGTACCATTTCAATAATGCGCTCGTCGGTAAACTTGCAGCCATAGGGTACAGCCAAATCAAAAAGGATTTTGCGGGAGGAGGCCAGACGAAAATCATGGAAGGTAATCAACGGGTCTATGCAACCCACAATATGATACAGCTTTTCCTTAATTTCATTTTGTATAGGATCGCCTGTCACCATGGGGTCCACATGGACAGTTACGGACACATTGAAAGCGGTGCGTATTTCCTCTTCCAGACTGTCTATCATATTATGGGCCGCCATAAGGCTCATATCCGCCGGCACCTCAGCATGAAGGGACACAAATACCCGGCCTGGACCATAGTTGTGTACAATAACATCATGAACACCCAATATCTGGTTTTCTGCCAAAATACGCCGGGTAATAGCCCGGACGAATTCCGGATCCGGCGGCTCCCCCAATAGGGGCTGCAGGGTGTCCTTGGCCGATCCCCAGCCGCTGTGAATAATAAACAGAGCTACTATTATTCCCGCCATACCATCAAAGTCATGACCGGTGGTCAAATTCACAATAAGGCAAAGAATAACCACAAAGGTAGCCACACAGTCACTGAGGCTGTCCGTAGCGGCCGCCAGCATGGCCGGGGAATCTATCCGTTTGCCCAGTCCCCGGTTAAAGAGACCCAGCCATAATTGGAGGATTAATGAGCTGGCCAAAATCACAATTACCGTCACCGAGGTGTCCATGGGTTCAGGATAAAGAACCTTCTCTATTGACGATTTTAGAAGCTCTATGCCAATAACTAAAATAGCCCCGGCAATTATTAAGCCCGCAATATACTCAATCCGGCCATGACCAAAGGGATGCTCCGGGTCTGCCGGCTTGGCCGACATACGATACCCCATAATGGTAATAACCGAGGCACCGGCATCGGCCAAATTGTGGACCGCATCGCCAATAATGGCAATAGAGCCTGATATAAAGCCGATACACAGCTTTATGATACACAGGATAACATTTACCATTATGCCCACGCCCCCACTAAGGTAGCCATAGCTGGTCCGCACCCTGGCATCATTAATCTGGTCACTGTTCTTCACAAACCGGTTTATGAGAATATCAGTCAGCATTACTATCGTCACCTACACTCATTACATACCAAACATCAAAATCCTTCACAAATTTCCACAGGGCCTCCTCGGAAATTCGGGCAAGGGACTCCTGGGCAGCATACCGTGCCTTGGCGGCTTTAAATTCCTTGTACAATTCTGGTTGCTTAAGGTCTGACGAATCCTTTTCCAATATCATCAGGGCGTATTTTTCCGCCTGGGTAAGGCTTTGAAGCTGATCCAGCTGCAGCCTGCATTCATCAAGATATTTTTTGGGCAGGCTCTCCTTAAGGACATTTATGGCATGTTCCCGTTTCAGGTTATCCCGTTTTAAGGCCTCCAGAGTCCTGGTCTTGGGAATAGTCTCACGGCCATTTACTGTCCCCCACAGATTTCTGTACAACAATTGTAATTCTACGGCATCAAAGCGGCCGATATGGGCCCAATTATTTTCCAGCCGCTGGGAATGATTGGCAAATATTTTCATTTCTTCGGCCAGGTCCCCAAATTGATCATTGATGGCCCGGTCCCAGGCCCTGCGTTCATCATATTGCCCCGGATTGTTGGCAAACTCCGCCCCGGTAGCTATGGCCAGCTTGGATAATTCAGGCTTCTCCATAGGGTTAATCAGGAAGGCCGGAAGCCGGTGGGCGTCCAGGGACTTGTCCAGCTTATCCATAGGACCCAAGGCCAGCTTTTCCTTCATATAATCCGTCACAGGATAATTCCACCATATACCCAGGGACCTGCCATATAGCTTATTGGTCTGATTAATAGTGTTTTCCGTAAGGCCATCGGGACATACCCCGTTGCCGGTGTAGAGTACCAATACCTCCTTGTCCAGCTCGTCGGCCATGGTACGGGTATATTCCGTCACCCGGCCATCAGCAATCATATCCTGCAGATAATATTCCGTCGGCACAAACAGCAGCTGGCTGCAATCAGGGTGGGACTTAATAAAGCTTTTATTAAGCCAATTGACGAACTGGGCCTGACCATGGGCATCCTTGGTGGGAATATCATCAAAGAACAAGGCAAAGTGCCTGATGCCAATATCATACATGGCCTGCAGCTTGTTTATCATGGCAGAACGGTCGTCAGCCATGGCCTCACCGGAAAAGGCAATATCATTGCCGGGAGAAACGGCAAAAATAATATCTATCTTTAATTTTTTAGCCTGCCTGGTGAGCTCCTCCAGCTCCCGGTATTTATCCTCAGGATAGGGCTGACGCCAATATTTACGATGATATTCATCATCCTTTGGAGCGTAAACATAGGCATTCAAATCCTTGGCTGCCATAAATTTCAGCATATCCAGCCGCTGGTCATGGGTCCAGGGCACGCCATAAAACCCTTCCACCACCCCCCGCAGGGGAATTGGCCGGCTATTGGCCCGGTCAGCCTGGGCATTCATAGGCAGCTGGGTCAGGACAAACAGGCACAGAAACAACAAAAAAATAACCTTCATCTTCATTTTACCATTCACCTGGATATATATTAAATTTCCTGTAAAAAGGCCTTGTAGCCCTTCATGGTTTCATATACGTCCACCTTGCTGACAGCCTCCCAAGGAGCGTGCATGCTGAGGACGGCCACACCGCTATCGATGACATTCATACCGTACAGGGCCATTATATACGCAATGGTGCCGCCGCCACCCAGGTCTACCCGCCCCAGCTCAGCGGTCTGGAAGGTTACACCGTGCTTTTCCATAATGGACCGGATACGGCCCAGGTATTCAGCACTGGCATCGTTGGAGCCGGACTTGCCCCCCCGGCCCGTAAATTTGTTGAATACCATGCCCTTCCCAAGGTATGCCACATTCTTCTTATCGAAGGCCGAGGCATAAAGGGAATCAAAGGCCGAGCTGACATCGGAGGACAGCATCCAGGAATTGGCCAGGCAGCGGCGCAGGGAAATGGCCTCATAGCCGCCAAGGGCGTGGAGCAGCTCGGCCACCGTATTCTCAAAGAACCGGGACTGCATACCGGTGGCACCTACAGAACCGATTTCCTCCTTGTCCACCAGCAGACAGCAGGCGGTTCGCTTTACCTTTTTGGTTTCCAGCATGGCCACCAGGGAGGTGTAGGCACACACCCGGTCATCATGGCCATAGGCCAGCACCATACTGCGGTCAAGGCCCAGATCCCTTGCCTTACCGGCAGGCACCATGGTAAGCTCCGCAGAAATAAAGTCCTCCTCCTCAATGCCGTATTTGTCCTTCAGGAGCTTAAGGACTCCGACTTTAACAGCATCCTTTTCCTCCCCCTTTAAAGGATAGCTGCCAATAAGGATGTCCAGGTTTTCACCGGTAACCACCTTGCTGGCCTTCTTTTCCATCTGCTCCTGGGATAAGTGTATAAGGAGGTCTGTTACACAAAATACCGGGTCACCCTCATCCTCGCCGATGACGATTTCCTGTACACTGCCATCCAGCCGGGCCACCACACCATGGAGGGCCAATGGAAGGGTTACCCACTGATATTTCTTGATACCGCCATAATAATGGGTATCAAAATAGGCCATACCGTCAGCTTCATAAAGGGGATGCTGCTTCAAATCAAGGCGGCAGGTGTCAATGTGGGCCCCTAAAATGGCCATCCCCTCCTCCAGAGAGTCAGTACCAATGTTGAACATGGCAACAGCCTTGCCCATGCAGACTGCATAAACCTTATCCCCGGCAGAAAGCTTCTGGCCGGACTTAATGATGTCCTCAAGATTTTTGTAGCCGGCCTTTTCCCCCTGCTTTACGGCCTCCGCCACGCTTTCCCGCTCAGTCTTGCACTGACTCAAAAAAGCCTTGTAGCCCTCATTCAGCTTGTGGAGGGCCTTCTTTTCTGCTTCAGTATATTTATTCCAAACCGGAACCTTCTTTGGGTCCTTTTTCTGTTCCTTTGCCATAATAATCCTCCTTATATAAGATTTGGTCAGTGGACTGGTGGCTTTCATGCCGTGCCAGCGCTAAAACTTTTTCTTGCTTTTATATAGTGGCAAAAATCATAACTCGCTTCGCCCTTACAGGACTAGCTTCGCGTCGCTCAAACAAATGATTTTTACCACTAATATTAAGGTAGAGCAACAAAAAGTTTCTTAACGCGTTGGTACTAAATATTCAAGTCACCAGTCCACCGTCCAAAAATAATATCAATAATTTATGAAAGGTTAGTGGGGAGGTGCATATGGGGACGTATTTTGCGTTGGTACTTAGTGAATCCAAGCCAAAGGCGCAGGATGAGCTTAGTATCCGCTACGCAAACTAGTGAGCGAGAGCGTTCCCCATTGTACCTCCCCATGTACCTGTTGTAACTAATAATAATTTATTTCATTTTGGCGAGAATACGCAAGAAGTCGTCACGGGTTTCGGCCTTGTTAAAGAGCACCCGGAGTTCAGCGTTGCCCTTGATGCCTCTGGTGTACCAGGTGGCGTGCTTGCGCATTTCCCGGGGGCCCACATAGTCCCCCTTAAATTTCAGCAGCATGTCCAGATGGCGCAGGATAACCTCCTTGCGCTCCTCCATGGTAGGACCCGGCAGCCGCTCACCGGTTTGTAAATACCGGGTAAGCTGGCGGAATATCCAAGGATTGCCCTGGGCTGCCCTGCCCACCATCACCGCCTCGCAGCCGGTAATTTCCCTTATTTTTATCAGGTCATCCACCGTCCTGATATCACCATTGGCAATAACCGGAATATGTAAATGTTCCTTAACCTTACGGATAATCTTCCAATTGGCATGATCCCGATAAAACTGCTCCCGGGTGCGGCCATGCACCGCCACAGCCTTTACCCCCGCTTCCTCGGCCAGCTTGGCCATTTCCAGCACATTAATCCGGTTTTCATCCCAGCCAATCCGCATTTTCACGGTAACGGGCATGCTTACGGCCCCCACCAGGGCCTTTAACACCTTAAAGGCCCCTTCAGGATCCAGCATCATGGCTGAGCCCTCATGGTTTTTGACAATTTTGGGGGCAGGACAGCCCATATTAAAGTCAAGGATATCGGCACAGCCCAGGGACTCAATGTATTCGGCCGCCCGGGCCACACTGTCAGGCTCCGCGCCAAACAGCTGCATGGCCATTGGCCGTTCTGCCTCCTCGGTGTGAAGCATTTTCAGGGTGTGCTCATTGCGGTAATTAATTCCCTTGTCGCTGACCATCTCAGAATACACCAGGGGACAGCCCATTTCCCGGGCCAAAATTCTATAGGGAGTATCAGTAACCCCGGCCATGGGGGCCAAAAAAACCGGTATAGGGAATTCAAAATGTCCGATTTTCATCAATTATTGATTCCTTTCATAAAGAACCCGCAAGCCCGTTAATGTCAAAAAGTGGTCGATGGCATCAATGGTCTTGGATTCCTTGGCAATCATCTTGGCATAACCGCCGGTGGCCACCACCTTCATTGGTTTACCGTATTCCTGCTTAATGCGGCGAACGATTTCATCAATCTGGCCCACAAAGCCAAAAATTATACCGGCCTGCATACCGGTAATCGTGCTGCGGCAAATAACATTCTTGGGCGTCACCAGCTCAATTCTCGGCAGCTTGGCCGCCTTTTGGAACAGGCCCTCGGCAGAGGTTCCCAGACCGGTGGAAATAACGCCGCCCAAAAAATCACCATTTTCGTCCACCACATCAAAGGTAGTGGCCGTTCCAATGTCAATAACAATAAGGGGGCCGCCATACTGCTCGTAGGCTCCCACCACATTCACGATACGGTCGGCACCGATGTCACGGGGATTTTCGTATTTCAGGCGGATACCGGTTTTAATACCGGGACCTACAATAAGGGGCTTGAGATGGAAATATCGCTCACACATTTTCTCCATAGGCACCACCAGCGGTGGAACTACCGAGGAGATAATTATGGCCGTAATATCCTCCATTTTTATTCCATGATACAAAAAGAGATTATTGATTTCCATACCGTATTCATCACTGGTTTTCTGGCGTTCTGTTGACACGCGCCAATGACGATACAATTTTTTTCCATCGTAGGTTCCCAATACCACATTACTGTTACCAATATCTATTACTAAAAGCATACTTTCCTCCAAACTTGCGGCTGTTTATTCCGCACCGGCCGGTGTCAGGGCTCTGACCTCTCAGGTGGGAGACCGGCACCGTAAAGGAACGGATTTATTCGGCTAAATTCAATGGCAGCCTGGTGGCTCCAAAAAAATAGGTCTCATGTTACCTTCTCGGACGGATGGATACGTCACCGGCATATACCTTGCGGATTGTATCACTGCCCTGGGGCTGTACCAGCAGGGCACCATCCTCATCAATATCCACTGCCCGGCCAGCAAATTTTTCATTGATGCCCAGCACATTAATATCTGCCCCCAGAGTTATGGACAGGGCCCGCCATCTGTCCAATATTCCGGCAAAGCCCTCATTCCTGGCCTGTAAATAGCAGGCCTCCAGACGGCGCAGTACCTCCTGAAAAAAGGCCACCCGGTTAAATTCCCCCAGGAACATGGACATGGAGCCAGCCTTATCCTTAATATCATCAGGAAAGGCTGCTTCATCAATAATAGCATTAATGCCCATGCCAATGACCACATAATTGATACGGTCGATTTCCGCACTCATTTCCGTCAAAATTCCCACCAGCTTTCGCCCTTGGTACAGTATGTCATTGGGCCATTTTATACCAGCCTCCAGACCGAACTGCCGCATGGCCTCGGTAATGGCCACCGCCGCCAGCAGGGTACATTTAGGTGCTTCCTGGGGCAGAAAATCCGGCTTCAGAATAACTGAAAACCAAATACCGCCCCTGGGACAGAAAAAGCTGCGGTCAAGGCGTCCCTTTCCCGTATTCTGGCTTTCGGCCACCACAACGGTGCCGTCAGGATAGCCATGGGCCGCCATTTTTTTTGCCTCATTGTTGGTGGAATCGATATCCTCAAAGGCCACAATCCTGCTGCCAATCACCTCATTACCCAGCTCATGGCCTATCACCTCCGGCAGCAGCCGGTCAGGGGTGCCCAACAGCCTATAGCCATTTCTGGCCTGGCTATCAATATTATAGCCCATGGCCTTTAACTCATTAATGTGCTTCCACACCGCTGTCCGGGATACTCCCAGCTTATCGGCAATATACTCCCCGGAGAGATAACTATCACCAGCCTCCCGCAGCAGTGCCAAAATCCCTTGTCGCATAGCCTAAAACCTCGCTTATTTGAACCCCACGTTAACGGATGCTAATTCTCCCTCCTCTTAGGTGGGATAAAAGCACCCATATCGGTCAGTGTCAGCTACTCAGCTAAGACCATGGTCTTGCTTTGCAGGACACTTTCGCATGGGACGTATTAACCAATAGGCTTTGCCTCTTGGATACGTCCGCAAAGCTCTGGATTAATTCGACTACATTCAGTAGGCGTATAAATCTCCCACTGAATAAATCTCATTTAACAAAACCATCAAAAGGGGCTGCTGCATAGATTAATTTCATGCTTCAGCCCCTATGAATACTTATTTCTCCGTAGTACTATTCAGTTTTGGTTCCGGCTCAGTATAGGGAACCTCCACTTCTTCCTCCTCCTTGACAGTGACTGCATCACCCTGGTCAGCTGCCTGGTTCACCGGCTCCACCGGAATCAACTTTGGCTCGTCGTCATCATCCTTGGGTTCCGCCGGCTTGTCCTTCGGCTCATCCTTTTCAGTGACATTACCAAAGCCCACCAGCTCCTTCAGTTCAGCCGCCTCCAGAGTTTCCTTTTCAATCAGGGCCTCGGCAATAACATGGAGCTTGTCGATATTTTCCGTAAGAAGTACCCGGCAGGCCTCATAAGCCTCCTCAATATATTTACGGACTTCCTTATCAATATCGCTGGCCACATTCTCAGAGTAATTTCTCTGATTATTTATGTCACGGCCCAGGAACACCTGATGGTCACGGCTCTCACCATAAGCCACCGGGCCAAGGGTCGGACTCATACCATACTGGGTAATCATGCTTCTTACCAGCTGAGATGCCCTCTGAATATCATTCTGGGCACCGGTGCTGATTTCCTTCAGCACCACCTCCTCAGCTACACGGCCGGCCAGCAGGGTTTTAAGCTGATCCAGCAGCTCGCTTCTGGTGGCATAGGACCGATCCTCCTTAGGCAGCATAAGCGTATAGCCGCCTGCTCTGCCTCTGGGAATAATCGTAACCTTATGTACCGGATCAGCATTTGGCAGGAGCATTCCCACCAAGGTATGACCGCCCTCGTGATAAGCGGTAAGCTTCTTTTCCTTGTCGCTCATCACCTTGGATTTGCGCTCAGGACCGGCCATTACCCGCTCGATGGATTCCTCCATTTCCTGCATGGCAATGGTTTTTTTGTTCCGACGGGCAGACAGCAGAGCCGCCTCGTTCACCAAATTGCTGAGATCGGCACCGGTAAAGCCCGGTGTACGTCTGGCCAGCACATTAAGGTCAACATCCTTGTCCACCGGCTTGTCCTTGGTATGCACCTTCAAAATGGCCTCCCGGCCCTTGACATCCGGTTTATCCACCACTATCTGGCGGTCGAATCGGCCAGGACGCAGCAGGGCCGGATCAAGAATATCCGGGCGGTTGGTAGCCGCAATAATTATGATGCCCTCGTTGGCAGCGAAGCCATCCATTTCCACCAGCATCTGGTTAAGGGTCTGCTCCCGCTCATCGTGGCCACCGCCCAGACCGGCACCACGCTGACGGCCAACTGCATCAATTTCATCAATAAACACAATACAAGGTGAGTTCTTCTTGGCCTGATCAAAAAGGTCACGGACACGGGAAGCACCCACACCGACAAACATCTCCACGAAGTCAGAGCCGCTTATGGAGAAAAAGGGAACCCCGGCCTCGCCGGCAACGGCCTTGGCCAACAGGGTTTTACCGGTACCAGGAGGCCCAAAGAGAAGGACTCCCTTAGGAATTTTGGCTCCCAGCTGATTAAACTTGGCAGGCTGCTTCAGGAATTCTACTACCTCCTCCAGCTCCTGCTTTGCTTCATCGGCACCGGCCACATCATCAAAGCGAACCTTGACCTTGTCGCCGCCGCTCATTTTGGCCCGGCTCTTGCCAAAGGACATTACCTTGCCGCCGCCCCCCTGGCTTTGCTGCATGATAAAGAACCACACACCCACCAGCAGCAGAATAGGCAGCACAGAGGACAGCAGGGTAGACCACCATGGTGGCTCCGGCGGATTTTCGGCCTTGATCTCTACGTTCTTATCCGACAGCAGCTTGATAATATCGCTGTTTTCACTGGGATAGGTAGGCAAAACCGTAGTAAATTCCGTACCATCACTTAAGGTACCCTTTATGATGTTTTCAACAATAACAACCTTGGCCACCTTACCATTATTGGTTTCCTGCACAAAGGAGGAATAATTCATCTCCATCTTGGTGGGTCCCTTGGCAGAGAAATAGTCGATTAATGATATGGCAACCAGAATAATGAGCAGGTAAAAACCTACATTACGGATAAACTTATTCAAACCTCAACCCCCTAAAAAGGCAATAATCTTTACAAAGAATAATTATACCACACTGAAAGATTATCTTACAGCCTCATGAAAATTTCATGAATAAATTTCTCGCTTAAGGACGCCGATTACCGGCAGGTTTCTGTAGTTTTCGGCATAATCAAGGCCATAGCCCACCAAGAACTCATCAGGCACCTCAAAGCCGCAATAATCAATATTTACATCCACCTGACGGCGGGACGGCTTGGAAAGGAGGGCGCATAATTTAATGCTGGCCGGGTTACGGGTGCGGAGAATAGCCATAAGGTTGCTCATGGTAACACCGGAATCAATAATATCCTCCACCAAAAGTACATGACGGCCGGCAATGTCCTTGTTCAAATCCTTTTTAATATTTACCTTGCCGCTGGACACCGCAGCATCACCGTAGCTGGAGGCTGCGATAAAATCGATGTTGATCGGCAGCTTAATCTGTCGGATAAGGTCGGTAAAGAATACGGCTGCGCCATTCAGGATACCTACTATAACTACATCCTTGCCCTCATAATCCCTGGTAATCTGCTGACCCAGCTGGGCTACCTTGGCGGCAAGTGCCTTTTCGTCAAACATTACGCTTTCCAAATCCTTTGTCATTTTATTCTTCTCCTTTTTCATAAGAAAGTATTACATATTCCTTGGTATCGACGTCCGTCATGGCCACCGCCGTCTGCCTGCAGCCCGCCACCCAGATGATTTCACCTGTGATGGGGCTGACAACCAGCGGCACCCAATCCCGTCTTTCTCGGTCCACCTTGGCGTCTACAAAAAAATCCTTCAGCTTTTTGCTGCCCACCCTAAGGCGAATCCGGTCACCCTTCCTGCGGTACCGCACCACAAATTCCGGCCCGCATTTAGCTGCATCACAATATATTTTGTGGCGGGAAAAGCTGCCCTCACCCTCCAATGAGTCAGTTAACCGGGCAGAAATAAAACCGCCCCCCGGCAATTCTATTTTGCTGTCCAGGCTAAGAATTTTTTTATTTGGTGTATCTTCTATTGTACCATGACTTGTCAAAAATTTATCAGTTTTTTTTGATAATTCAATATGTCCATAGCTAATCCGAAGCTGACATTTATCCGGCAGGTCCAGGGAGCTGCCGGTAATATTTTTCTCTGCCATGGCCAATATGGCCTCCACATGGGGAAAATCCAGGTCACAGCCCGGACTGACCAGGGAAAGAAGCTGCTTTACCAGCCGCCGTCTTATGGCCAAGGGCTCCCCCAGCAGCAAGGAGCTCTTGCAGGAAACGGCCTGCTTCTCCTTATCATAGTGCATCTCCAGACGCTTCTCCGCCTCCCTGGACAGCTGCTGCAGCAGGGCCTCCTCCGCCGCGGCAGTATTGGCCAGATTGCACAGTGATTGGATAATATTGGGATTATAATCCTCTTTCAGCAAGGGCAGCAGCCTGAGGCGCAATTTGTTGCGGGTACAGTCAGCAAGGTCATTGGTGGCATCATGGCGCGGCGATAAGCCCTGTTCATGGCAATATTCCACCAATTCCTGTTTGGTAAAAATCAGCAGGGGACGTATAATGTTCTCCCGCTTGGGCAAAATACCCGTCAGTCCCTTTAAGCCGGTGCCCCTTAGGAAATGCATCAGCAGGGTTTCAGCCTGATCGTCACAATGATGGGCCGTGGCGATTAAGGCCCCGGCCAAATTCACCGACAGCCTGTTCAGAAATTCATAGCGCTTTCTTCTGGCACAGGTTTCGATGGATTCCCCCTTTTCGCGGCTTAATTGAAGGATATTGCCTGACTCCGAATAAAAGGGAATTTTTCTTTCATGGCAATACTGGGCCACAAAGGCCTCATCCTCCTTGGAGGCCTGTCCGCGAATACCATGCTCATAATGGGCTGCTGCCACCTTAATGCTGAGCCTGTCCCTCAGCCGCCACAGCAAATCCAGCAGGGCCAGGGAATCCGGGCCGCCGGAGCAGGCCACGATCACTGTATCTCCCGGTTGGCCCAGGGAATTGGACCGCCAATATTCAATTAAGGCCCCTTCAATTCTCATAATACCCTCCCCAAAACAGCAAATGGGCAAATGCAAAAAAGCACCTTATAACAAGGTGCTTCTGGTATGCTTACCGACAATAACGGTTGTTCAGCCAATACTGGCAGCTGATTATCTTCTGCGTCCGCCGCCCCGGCCACCACGCTTTGAATCCGTCTTGCGGCTGAGATCCGTCAGGCGTTCGTCGCTGTCCTTCAAAAAACGTGACAGCTTGTCCTCAAAGGAAGCTGTGGCGTTGTTAAACCGGCTGCCGCCGGCATTTCTGCCAAATCCGCCTACAGCCTTGCTGGCCATATTCGGTCTGGCATCAAACTGCTTCTTATCAAAGCTTTTCTTCTCAGAGCCTGACTGCTCCTCCAGCTTCTTCTCCTGGGCGCGTTTAATGGAAAGAGCAATCTTTCCTTTATCATCAACGGAAAGTACTTTGACCTTTACGTTATCCTGCTCCTTCAGGAATTCATTAACATCATTTACATAAACATCTGCGACCTCGGAAATATGCACGAGGCCCACCTTACCCTCAGGCAGGTTAACGAAAGCTCCAAAATTAGTAATGCCGGAGACAACGCCCTCAACAATACTACCTACTTCAATGGACAAAATACTTCCTCCTTAGATAATATAACACTAATACAAGTATTATACTATCCCATTTCTTACAGTGTCAATCTAGTTTTGGGGACACCTACTTTTTTTGATAAATATATGGTATCTCACCAGCCTTGGTCATCCCCAGATCCTCCCTGGCCAGCTTTTCAACGTAGGCCGGGTCCATCAATTGTTCCTTTTCCTGGTTTAATTGCTCGTTTTCCTTCTGGGCAGCCTTCAGCCTTGCCTCGGCCTGTACCTTATCCTGATTAAGATCATGATAGGTCAGGGCCTGTTCCCCCAATTTAACTGCCGCCAGCAAAAACATAATCACCATTGCAATCACAAACCAGTTAATCTGACGCTTTTGAGGTCTTGTATTTGTATTATTCATTTTTGTCCTGCTCATCCACGTCCTCCTTTCCGGTTTGTTGACAGCTATCAGTTTTCACTCCACTGATAATAATCAGTTGCGGCAATACGGCGATATAAGGAATTGCATTTATCGCAGGCAAAACGGGCCACCGTATCCCGCATATCGGCACGGCCATTAATAATTTTTACTGCCTCCGGCTCCAAATACTTCATATTGGATCCACACCGCGGACAGGCGCAATTGCCATTTGCATCCTTTTTCAGCTGCATTGGCTCCAGGTCGCCTGTACCAATAATCCGCTGTCTTTCTGGTGACAGGGTAAGCTCCTCCAGATTAAATACCTCATAAAGGCCGGAGCTCAGCAATTCCCTGTAAAAGGTTTCACAGCGTCGGCAGATATACCGTGGCTTAACATTTTCATAATCCACCTTGCCATTTACGACCCGAACCTGGCCGCCACCAGAAAATTCCAGCTCCTGATTGCATACCGGGCACAGATAATGACCTGAACCATTTTTGGACAGGGCCACCACCGGACTTACATCTGAGGTTTTCGCAGCTGAAGCTGAGGACGTCGGCTTGTCCTCAGCAGGCAGCTCGAAGGTATCATAAAGCCCGGAGGTCAGCAATTCCCGATAAAATACCTTACACTCGTCACAGATGAACCGGGGTTTGATGCGTTCATAATCCACCCTGCCGCCCACAACGCGAATGGCACTTCCCTCGGAGCAACGCAGTGGATTGCTGCAACGGGGGCACTTATAGCTGCCACCCTGGCCCTTTTCAAGACGGACTACCGTATCCACCTTTTTCTTTGCATCGGTCGGAGAGACTTCAGGGGACTTTGGCGTATTCTTAAGGAGCTTGTCGGCTTCTTCCTTTAGCTCATCATCCAAATCAAAAACATCATAATACCCGGAATGAAGCATTTCCCGATAAAACCTCCGGCAATAAAAGCACACATGGCGCGGCTTGATATTTTCATAATCCACCTTGCCATCCACCACGCGGACCTGACCACCATCTTTATAAACTAACGGTCTCTTACACTTAGGACATACAAGAGCACCATCTTTTCCACTTTCCAATGCGGTAACTGACACATTAACCACCACAAGCTTTCTGCAGCATATTAGTATGAATAGAAAAACACTATTCCTCCCCCACAGGGGAAAAAGTCTCAACAATATTATACTCTAATTGCCCAATATTTTCCTTGTAAAAATAAAAAAATCTTGGGAATTTAACTCATAGCCCGGGCTATCTGCCAGGCCGCATCTATGCGCCGGAATTTAAGGGAATTTTGCCGCATTAGGGAGAGCTTTTCCGGATGCTTCAGCAAATTACCAATAATTTTGGCCAGACTGTCCCCGGAATGAAGCCAGATGGCCATGCCCCCCTCTGACATAAAACGGGCGTTATCCGTTTCCGGACCTGGTATCGGTTCATGAAGCACCATGGGAAGGCCCAAGGACATAGCCTCCGTCAGAGTCAGTGCCCCCGGCTTCGTAATCAGAATATCCGCCGCAGCCATCATCACAGCCACCTTATCCGTATAGCCCCAGGTCAGCACCTCGTGATGAGAGGTCTTGGCAAAGGCCTCCACCTTTCTCTTAAGCTCGTCGTTGCGCCCGGCTATTACCATAAGCTGCAGCTGTTCCCTGATTTTTTCCAATTGATCCAGGGCTCCGTCCATACCCCCCAGCCCCAGGCCGCCCCCCATCATCATCACCAGGGGCTTATCCATGGTCAGGCCCAATTCCCTGCGGCACTGGCCCTTATCATAGTCCCGGCAGAAGGGCTCCGACACCGGTATACCGCTGACATGAATAATATCCCGGCTGATGCCGAACTCCACCAGCTGATCCCGCATGGAGTCTATGGCCACAAAATAATGGTTCAGCTTGGGGCAAACCCACATCTGATGTACGGAATAATCGGTAATAATAGCACAGGAATCAAAGGAAACCCGACGATGCTGCAGCAGGTGAGATACGGCATCAGCAGGAAATGGATGGGTACAAATAATCGTATCCGGCCGGTACCGCTTTATAAGCTCCTTCATGGAATACACAATCACCGAGCTCATGGCCCATTTCACAAAGCCGCCCTTCTTTTTGCCGGCGGTAAACTGGTACATAAACTCATAGAGATTAGGCACAAAATACAGCATGTTAAGGTAGCACTTCTTCATAAGGGCATTTATCCAGGAGGTCTGCATGGACATGAAGTCGATAATATTTATGACGGCATCAGGATGCTGTTTTTGAATGCTTTCAGCCACTGCGGCAGCAGCCTTTTCATGGCCGGAGCCAACCGAAGCCGTAACGATAAGAAAGGACTTGGCCGATGACTTCATAGGTCCACTCCTCCTAAAATTAGTATACGTAAAAACGGGTGCTGTACAAGTCCACCCTTTGCTTACGCTCTTGGTATAGCTTGACTAAATTAAGCGGGAGTAGCCACTCCCGCTTAACAAGGCTCATTGTATCACACTACCGTCAAAGTATCAACACTATGCTGTAATTCCCCCATCCACACTCCATATTGCACCATTGACAAAGGCCGCCTCCCCTGAACACAAAAATTCAATGACTCCGGCTACCTCCTCCGGTGTGGCAATCCGTCCCATAGGATAAATGGAGCTCATTTCCCGTAAAGCTGCCTCCCGATCCGGATATTGGGCCAGCTGCTGTTCCGTCAGCGGGGTCAGCACATCCCCGGGGCACACGCTGTTCACCCGGATATTCCAGGGGGCCAGCTCCAGGGCCATAGCCCGGGTAAACAGATTTACTGCTCCCTTGGAGGCACAATAGGCACTGCACAGCATATTACCATGAAGCCCCGCGTCAGAGGACACATTAACTATGGCTCCCGCCCCCTGCTTTTTCATTTCTGCCGCTGCCTGCTGGGTCATGAAATAGGTACCCTTCAGGTTCGTGTCCATAATATAATCGAAATCCGCCTCCGTCATGTCCTCAAGAGCCCGCTCAAAATACACCCCTGCCGAATTTACAAGTACATCAACAGTCCCATAAAGGGTCACCGTCTGTTGTACAGCAGCCCGGCAGTCCTCCGTTTTACGCACATCACAGGGGAAAAAGCTGCAATTTGCCCCATTATTTTTTTCCATTATAATCTTCAGGGCGTCTGTTCCCCGATGGGCATCCCGTCCCAATAAAGCCACCCTGTGCCCCTTAGCCACAAATCTCATGGCTGCTGCCAGGCCGATTCCTGAGGTGCCTCCCGTAATCATCACCGTTTTTTCTTCCATAAGCAAGCTGTCCTCGTAATATATCCTTCTGTCAAGTGCCAAATAAAAAGGCTGCCCCCATATCAGCGGCAGCCAGCTTGTTAAAAAAATTATTTTTTCTTGGTCTTCTTAGCCTTTTTATCCTTCTTGGTGTTGACTGCTTCCTTCAAAGCCTTGCCGGCTTTGAACGCAGGATTCTTGGAAGCAGCAATCTTAATCTCATCACCAGTCTGAGGGTTACGGCCAGTACGGGCAGCACGAGCCTTCACCTCAAAGGTACCAAAGCCAATCATCTGAACCTTATCGCCAGCTACCAGAGCCTCCTGGATACTTGCAAACAAACCATTTACTGCTTTCTCGGCATCCTTCTTGGTAAGACCAGCCTTTTCTGCAACCTTTGCAACCAACTGAGACTTGTTCATATACATCCTCCTCTTATTTAGGTATGTCGGGAAACCCGCGCAATCACTGGGTTTTCGCCCCTGTATTATCTACAATATACCATAAACACTAGGTTTCTGCAATGAAAGTATAGAAAATTATTGAAATTTTATGAATTTTGGCACTTTTTGGCGGCGTTCCACAGCTCATCCAGCTCCTCCAGGGTAAAATCCGACCACTTACGACAGGATTCCTTTACCTTGCTTTCCACCACATGAAACCGCTTAATGAATTTACGATTGGTATTCATCAGGGCCAGCTCCGGGTCTACCTTCAGGAAACGGGCCAGATTAACCACCGTAAAGAGGACGTCCCCCAGCTCCTCCTCAATGTGCTTTGGATCCCCCTCCCCCTGGGCCTCCTTCAGCTCATCAACCTCTTCCCTTATCTTGTCCCATACAGGGTTGATTTCCTCCCAGTCAAAGCCCACCTTTGCCGCCTTATGCTGGAGCTTTTGGGCACTCATCAGGGCCGGCAGTCCCATAGGCACCCCATCCAAAACGGAGTCCCTGTCCTTCTTTTCCTGTTTCTTGATGGACTCCCAGGCCAACACGGCGGCACCGGCATCAGCCGCCTGCACATCACCAAAAATATGGGGATGACGGCGCACCAGCTTCTCCGTGGCTTCATCAATAACCTCCTGCAGGGAAAAGGCCCCTGTTTCCTCGGCCATACGGGCATGGAATACCACCTGCAAAAGCAAATCCCCCAGCTCCTCACACAAAAGCTGCGGATCCTGAAGCTCAATGGCCTCCAGCACCTCATAGGTTTCCTCTATAAGGTTGGTGCGGATGCTCTCATGGGTCTGGGCAATATCCCAGGGACAGCCCCCCGGGGAGCGCAGGGTGTGCACAATATCCTTTAAGGGAGTCATATCAAACTCCGGCTGATGGTTATGAGGTGGCACGTACAGGCTGGTGAGATAATCAATATCCGGCTGGCGGTCCAATTCAAAGAGCGGGATGGAGCGAATGCTTTCATCGGGCATTCCCAGCTTATGAATATAGGTGATAGGATATTCGTCAGGAAACACCTCCATAAGGCTCAGCTTGGTATATGACGCAATATGGGGATTGTACACCTGGGTGATTACCAGCCCGGTGGGCATATCCACCGGCAGCCGGTCAAGGTCCTCGGCATCAATTATGGTCATGCCATCAATGGGGTCAATGCCCAGCTTGCTGTACAACACCTCCACAAAGCTCATGCCCGGCAGAATATCCAGCCTAACACCGGACTCCACACAGTATTGACGCAGCAGAACCACGGTTTTTTCCGCCACCATAGGACTTCCCGGCACGGCATACACCAAATCCTCTGAAGCAGCCCTTTGTACCAGATCCCGGGCAATGGCCTCATAAAGCTCCCCAAAGCTCTCTGCCCCCTCATAAAAGCTGTCATAGGAGGTAAAGCTGACCCCCCGCTGTTTAATCATCAGCACCGTGGGATGCTTTTCCGTGCGAAAATAAAGGTGCTCCGCCCCCTGGAGCCGCTCCCAGCTATCCATGGTAATAAGGCCAAAATCCCCTGGCCCAAGGCCAATAACAGTAATGCTGCCCATTTATATTTTCCTCCCCATCAGTGTGAAACGGCCCCGGCCACAGCCTTGCCGTTTAATATTTTCATAATCTCCAGCACAAACTCGTGAACGGCAGCTCCAGGCACTATTGTCAAATCAATCAGCATAGCCCTGGCCTCATTGTCAAACTTCACATGATTGCCGTACATGCCCGATATCTCCAGCAGATTTTCCACAGGACACTTTGGTGCCCCGGCAAAATACATTTCCAAATATTGGCTGCCCTCGCTGATACGCTGTATCCCCGCCTGGCGGGCTTCTATTCTGATACGGGCCACGGTAAATAGATTGAGCACAGCCTGGGGCGGGTCACCGAAGCGGTCCACCAATTCATCCAGCAGCCTGTCCAAGGCCTCATTGCTGCCCACAGCCGCCATACGCTGATAAATCTCGATTTTATGCATGGCATTGCCCACGTATTCGTTATCAATATAGGCCTGAACCTTGATTTCCACCAGTGGATCACTTTCCCGCTCCACCGGCTTGCCTGTCTTCAACTCCTGCACCGCATCATCCAGCATGCGGCAGTACATTTCAAAGCCTACGCTGGCAATATGGCCGTGCTGCTGGGCTCCGAGAAGATTGCCGGCCCCGCGGATTTCCAAATCCCGCATGGCTATTTTAAAGCCGGCTCCCAGCTCCGCAAATTCCTTAATGGCCTGGAGCCGCTTTTCTGCCACCTCGGACAAAACCTTATCCTGCTTGTACAACAGATAGGCGTAGGCAATATTCCGGGAGCGTCCCACCCGGCCCCGCATCTGATACAGCTGGGCCAGACCGAATTTATCCGCATCGTACACAATAATGGTATTGGCATTGGCCACATCCAGCCCACTTTCGATTATGGAGGTGGACAGCAGTATATCAAACTGTCCCTCATAAAATTCCACCATAACCCGCTCCAGCCGGGCCTCCGGCATCTGACCATGGCCCACCCGTATATTGGCTTCCGGCACCAGCTTTTCCAGACGGTCCAGCATGGAGTAAATACTATCCACCCGGTTATAGACGAAATAAATCTGTCCGCCCCGCTTCAGCTCCCTGTTGATGGCGTTGCGGATAATATTGTCATTTTCCTCCGCCACATAGGTCTGAACCGGAAACCGCTCCTGGGGCGGCGTTTCAATAACACTCATATCCCGGGCGCCGGCCAGGGACATGTGGAGAGTTCTTGGTATAGGGGTAGCACTTAGGGTAAGCACATCAATGCCTACGGCCATCTGCTTTATCTTTTCCTTTTGGGACACCCCAAAACGCTGTTCCTCATCTACTATGAGAAGCCCTAGGTCCTTGAATTTCACCCTTTTGGTATTTAAAATGGCGTGGGTGCCAATGAGAATATCCACCTGACCATTTTCTACCCGGTTCACCACCGCCTTTTGCTCCTTTTGGCTTCTGAACCGGTTGATAACCTCCACCGTGGGGCCAAAATTGTGGAACCGTTCCACAAAGGTCTGATAGTGCTGCTGGGCCAATACGGTGGTAGGTACCAGCACGGCTACCTGCTTGCCGTCCATTACGGCCTTGAAGGCGGCCCGGATGGCCACCTCGGTCTTACCGAAGCCCACCTCCCCGCACAGGAGGCGATCCATAGGCTGCTGCCGCTCCATATCCGCCTTGATTTCCGCTATGGCAGTCAGCTGGTCATGGGTTTCCTCATAGGGAAAGGCATCCTCAAATTCCCGCTGCCATACAGTATCCGGGGAAAAGGCGTAGCCCTCATCCCCCTTTCGTTTGGCATACAGGTTGATGAGCTCCTTGGCAATGTCCCTAACAGAGGAACGGACCTTGTTCTTGGTCTTGACCCAGCTGGAGCTACCAATCTTATGCAGCCGGGGCACCTCGCCCTCCTTGCCGATGTACTTCTGCAAAAGGCTGACCTGGTCCGTAGGCACAAACAGCCGGTCCTCCCCACCGTATTGGATATAGAGATAATCCCGCTTAATCCCATTAATTTCTTTGGTTTTTACGCCACAATATTTACCGATTCCATATTGGGAATGAACCACATAATCCCCCAGGTTGATTTCACGGAAATGATGTATGCGGTCTTCCTTGCTGGCCCGGGAAAGCCGTTTTTTCTGGTGGCCGAAGATATCCTTTTCCGACACCACCACCAGCTTGGCCCCGGGCAGCTCGAAGCCGTTCAGCAGACTTCCCTTAACCACAGTGGCCACACCATAACGCAGGGCAGTATCGCCATTCCCCTCCACTGAGGCCAGACGATTTCGTCCCAGAATTTCCCGCACGGAGGACACCTTGGCCACATCCCCCAGGGTTACAATTACCTGATTTTGAGTCTGGAGCCAGCCTTCCATATCATTGGTAAACATGTCAAATTGCCGCTGATAGGAGGCCATCCCCTGAACAGACACCCCTATAAGATGGTCCAGCTTTATGCTGTGCAGGCTATGAAGTATCATAGCCACATAAATTACATTATATGGATTTATTTTCTCCAGAAAATCATCCCAGGAAAAGAGACGTCCCTTAATATCTGGATTTTCCCTGGTCAGCTTGATGATTTCCTCCCGAACCTTCAGGGGATCATCAACAATAATTGCAGAGCCGGAGGAGAGAAATTCCGTGAACATAGCCTTGCGATGCTTGTCGTCAAAAACATCAAATGGGAGAATTTCCGCCTTGTCGGTCTTGGATATGGATATCTGGTTTTCCACATCAAAAAATCGTAGGGAATCCACCTCATCATCGAAGAATTCAATACGATAGGGGGCATGACTGTTGACGGGAAATACATCCACGATGCCGCCCCGGATGCAGAATTCCCCCTGCATATCCACCTGATCAACCCGTTCATAGCCCATCTTTACCAGCTGATCCAGCAAATCCTCCCGATCAATGACAGTACCTACCTTCAGCTTCAGGCTCAGGGCCTTGAACTGCTTTGGTGAGATTCCCTTCTGGGCGGCGGCCTGGGCTGTGGTCAGAACAATTCTGGTGTCCCCTTTAAGAAGGCTGCCCAGTATCTCCATACGCCGGGAATTTCTGGCAATCCCCTTGGCCGCCACATTAAAATCTACCATGTCCAAAACCGGCAGCTCTGCCACCTCCGTATCGGGAAGCAGGGTGGCAAGATTTTCCCGCCAGGCCGCCAGCTCCTCCTGATTGTAGGTTATAATGATACTCGTTCTTGGATGGTCTGCATAACAAGCAGAAAAGGAGGCATGCTTTTGGGTACCGGATAAACCGTACACAAAGGCCTGCCCCTTTTCTCTGTTATAGCAGGTGTTCATTTGCTCTATTGAACTGTCCTTTAACATGACAGATAACAAATTCTGCATTGCTTCACCCTACTTTTTCTATTGGTATATAAAATTCAACTATTGTAAAACACCGCCTATATCATATCACAAAACAGTGGGTTAGGGTACTTAATATATACAATGTCACCAACAGTGGAAACAAAAAAATAAACCGCCCTAGCCGATCAAACTTAGGCGGTTTATAAAGTAAAACTCGTTATATTTCTGGAACATAAATAATGCCCTGATAGCCTATATATCAGGGCACCTAGACTTTATTTGATCAAAATTTTAATCTGTCCTTATCCTGATTCATAAATTCGCTCCTGTTCTACGTTAGATTTTAAGATTTTCCTCCACAATGTTTCATTTTTTGCGAACGAATTTCTTCATGTCTACTATTATATCCTTTTTATAAGATTATTTCATCCAATTTACATACCGGTTCAAAATCAATACCAGCTTTAAGTGTTAAGGGAATATACAAAACAGTTTTTAGTAAACCATATCATTTTCATAGGTTGACATAAAACGAATTGGGAGTATCTTCTTAATGTAGACTTTTTCAAAAGGAAGCGATGTATATGCAGAAAAATATCATCTCAGGGGAGGGTATCGTAAAATGATATGGTATCCCTACCAACAAATGAAAACGATGAAAGCCCCTTATGAAATCGTAAAGGCTGAGGGGCCATATCTGTACACCAAAGACGCAAAACTACTGGATTCCATATCTTCCTGGTGGAGCGTTATCTATGGTTATCATCAGCCGCAAATCACCGATGCCATCTGCCGGCAGGCGGCAAAGTTTTCGCACATCATGCTCGGTGGCCTTACCCACAAGCCTGCCGAGAAACTGGCGGAAAAACTTGCGGACTGGCTGCCCGGCGACCTGGATTATTGCTTTTTCTCCGACTCCGGCAGTGTCGCCGTGGAAGTCGCTTTGAAAATGGCCCTGCAATATTATGTAAACGCCGGTGAAAACAACCGCCGTACGGTACTGGCACTTGACCACGCCTATCATGGCGATACCTTCAAAACCATGTCGGTAGGCGATGATGAAGATTACCATTTCATCTTGCAGGTATACGGAAAAAATCCCTATGTCGTGCATATTCCCACAACGATTTCCGCTTTGGAAGATGCCTTTGCCCGTTATGGCAGTGAGCTGAATGCCTTTATTGTCGAACCCTTGCTCCAGGGAGCAGGCGGCATGCGTATGTATGACATTGCTTTCCTACAGCGGGCCAGAGAACTTTGTCATCAATATGACGTTCTGCTCATCTTTGATGAGGTCGCTACAGGTTTTGGACGGACCGGTCATCGCTTTGTCGCCGATGTGGTATTGCCGGATATTTTGGTATTGGGCAAAGGGCTGACCGGCGGGCATATTGGTCATGCCGTTACCGTAGCCAATAAAAAAGTCTTTACTGCTTTTTATGATGATGCACCGGAAAAAGCCTTGATGCATGGGCCCACTTTTATGGGTAACGCACTGGCATGTGCAGCAGCGAGTGCCTCTATTGAACTGTACGACCAGTTGGATGTAACCGCCAGAGCCAGACATATGGAAGAAATCGCCAAAAGAGAATTAAACGGCTTTACCGACCCGCGTATTCGTGAGATTCGCATAATGGGTGGTTGTGCCTGCATCGAAGTCGCTGAGGCGAAGACACTGGCAGGCTATCAACAATTTGCCTATGAACGCGGCGTCTTTGTCAGACCGTTCCTGACCTATCTATACGCCATGCCGCCTTACATACTCAATGATGATGAATTGGTTCATATCATTGCCGTTATGAAAGAATATTTTCGTCAGCAATAATTTTTGTAGCAAATTACGGAGGAAATTATGAAACATCTTAATACACGCGAGCTCGTTCTCTGCGGCTTGTTCATCGCCCTGATTACCGCAGGAACCTTTATCCGCATACCGGTGGGTACGGACGTATATACCCTGCAATTCCTGTTCACCCTGCTGGCCGGTCTGGTTCTCGGTGCCCGTCTGGGGGCCATTGCAGTAGGGACTTATGTACTACTGGGGTTATTGGGCGTGCCGGTGTTTGCCTCCGGCGGCGGCCCGGCTTATCTGTTGCAGCCCACGTTTGGCTATCTTTTGGCCTTTATCCTGCAAGCCTGGTTCTGCGGCTATTATGTCCGCCGCAGCGCAGCTGTTTCGTATGGCCAGATGCTGGCGGCTAACCTTTTGGGCATGGTGCTTGTTTATGTGATTGGCATCAGCTGGTTCTATCTGATTTCCAATTATGTGATTGCCGCACCGATTCCACTTTGGACAGCCATCTTCTACTGCGGTGTTTTGCAGATAATCCCAGACTTTCTTCTTTGTCTGGCCGCTGCAGCTATTGGCATGCGTTGTTACAAAATCGGTGTCTGGGTAGAGGAAAAACACGCTGCTGTGCAAAAGGAGGTATGTGCATGAGTAAGAATCTGTTTGTCACAGGAACCAATACAGAGGTGGGCAAAACGTATGTCGCCGGCCTTATCGTAAAAACACTGTATGAAGCAGGTCTGGACGTTGCGTATTACAAAGCCGCTATGAGCGGCAATACACGGCGTGCAGATGGCACCCTGATTCCCGGTGATGCTCTCTTTGTCCGGGAAATTTCCGGCATTTCCCAAAGCCTGGAAAGCATGTGCCCTTATGTTTACGAGCATGCCGTATCCCCGCATCTGGCCTCCCGCATAGAAGGCACCCCTGTACGCATGGACGTAATCAAACAAAGTTTTCATTCGGTTTGCCGGGAACATGATTACATTGTTATTGAAGGCAGTGGCGGCATAACCTGCCCGTTAAGCGTCGATGAAGAACATATCCAGTTAGAAGATATTGTACATCAGTTTAACCTGCCCAGTATTTTGGTGGCAGATGCCGGATTAGGCACCATCAACGGCGTAGTACTCACTTACGAATATATGAAACAAAAAAAAATGCCCCTAAAGGGCATTCTATTCAATAACTTCCACAAAGGCAATCTTATGGAAGAAGATAACCGGCTTATGTGTGAACAGCTGACCGGGCTATCGGTACTTTCCTGCATTGGGCAAGGGGATAGATTTTTGCCTGATCTGACAGCAGAAAAACTATCTGCCCTATTTGCATAGCAGAATTTTTTCTGCCTGCAGCTTCTCCATGAAGAATTCCAGAAATACCTCCGTACCACACCAGCCATCCGGCAGAGTAGCCGCTCCACCCTCAGCATAAACGGATAGGCGTTCACCACTATCGTAATGAACATGGAAAATAAGCAATGTTCCCAACGCACTATTTCGCAGACTGCTGCCGTTGATGGCGGCGAGATTTTTCTTTTTTATGATTGCCTGTAGTTCATCCAATGCCTCAACAGGCAAGTCCTGCTTAAATATCAACGGCTTAGATGTATCCTGGCTATCATAAATAAGATGGAATCGAGCCTTATCGTCCCTGCGTTCAACTTTGAGAATATACTCGCCAGCCGGAAAACTCGTTGCTGTTCCTGCCCTGTCGATATCCATATCTTCCTTGAATTGCAGAGAGAATTCGATGATGGTATTGGATTGGATAACCTTCGGTGCTTGGGGATTGGAAAAATCATCCAAACCACCATCAATGGGAATTTCCGCAGCATCGCTAAAGGAGCAAAAAGAAAACAAACCTGAAATTACTAACAGCGGAGGGAACGGAAGCCTCCGCCTGTTTCAATTATGTGGAAAGTTTCCTTTTTTATTCAACTGTAAGCATTCACCATTTAGTCCATAAATCCAGCCACTTTGCCGTTTTGGAGGTAAATGATGATATTACGGCCTGGGGCGTAGTATACAAACTGCTTTGTTTCAGTGTCTCCCATCACGGCGCGGCCTACATGGTCAGGGGTACCGAAAAGTCTCCGTACCTTTTCCTCAGGGTCGCCTATATATACATTATTGGCCCGTTCTGCATCCTCTGCCGCTTTTCTGGCAGCCTTGGCAGCCTCCTCCTGGCGTTTTGCCTCAGCCTGGCGGGCCTTCATTTTTTCATAATCGGCATTGACCCGTTCGCGGTCACGACGGACATTATCCGCCAAATCCCCAAAATAATCTTCACCGATCTCTTCAAAGCTGTCATGGGCAGTGGTAATACCGCCATCACTGGCTTTACCATCTTTGTATTTCAGCATTGCATAAGAATAAGTCAGCAATGTATCACAGTCATCACAACGATAATCACTCAACCCACTTAAGGTATCCATGGCATTTCCCCATTCTCCAGCCTCAAGATACGCCACAGCAGTACTGTGGCCGGATTGATGAATCTCAGCATGACGCTTTTCTTCCATTTTAGCCTTGTAGCCCTGATAGCCGAAAAGGGCCAATATCACAGCTACAACCAATCCTATTGAAATAAGAAAAATTTTCTTTCCATGATCCTCCATTGTCTCCACCCCTTGATTTCATATAGCATAGTGTAGCATTTCCCCCAAAGCTATGCAACTTTTGCCCAGGAAAAATATACTGTATACATTTTTTCCTGCTTAATTTTTACCGGCTGCTTTTACGATATACGGTTAGATAGGATTAGGTGTTCTGTCTTTGTATTTAGTTTTTCTTTTAAGGATAAAGGAGGAAGATGAACATGGATGTTAAGATGCTTTCTTCCTTGTCGCAACAAACTGCAACGGTGAAGGCGAGTATGACAAAAACTACTACCACCAATGAGGCGACACAGGAAACCACCACCACTGAGGCTTTTTCTTTGGATATTTCCACGGAAGTGAAAAAAGCCTCCACTGCACTGGGCAAGCTCACACCTGAACAGGTTGATGCCTTACAGGAGGGGATTGACAGAAGCTATATGCTGATGATTCAGACCCTGACCGAGCAAAATGCCACGTTGCAGGGTTACCTTGACCAGGGGCTCTTCAAATTTGACTTTGACGGTGTAGAAGTCGGTCTGGACAAATTTGTATTGCCGGAAGTGGCAACCACCCCTGAGGAAGCAGCCGAAGCTGTGGCCGAGGGTGGCGAATATTCCGTTGATGCGGTTGCAACCCGTATCATGGATATGGTATCCTCCATTGCCGGTGAAAACCCGGAAAAATTAAAGATGATGCAGGAGGCTGTGGAAGAAGGATTCCGTCAGGCTGGAATAACCTGGAAGGAAGTCATCGGACAGGATGATATGCCACAAATTACCCAGGATACCCATGATGAAATCACCAAGCGCTTTAACGAGCTCTTTGAGAAGCTGGGTATCAATGTGGAGCCTGCCAATACAGAGGAGTAACCCAACCAATCAAAAAAGGAGTCTTGATAAAACCTTTTAAAGGTCTGTCAAGGCTCCTTGTCTTTTTGCTTTTATCCGATGCTACCCCCTCCGTCAGCCTAAAGGCTGACACCGACGGTGCTTTGCACCTAGTACCCTTGGGGTGCTCCCCCAAGGGGAGGCAAGGTTAGCATTATGCTTTCTAAATTCCGCGTTGCACTGCGAAATTTCCTTATTTTATTTCCAAAGCAGCGGTTACAAAATCTCTGAACAATGGATGAGGATTATTTGGTCTGGACTTAAGCTCAGGATGGAACTGGGAGGCTACAAACCAAGGATGATCCTTTACCTCGACGATTTCCACCAGACTGTCATCCGGCAATGTACCGGCGATAACCAGTCCGGCGTCAGCCAATTCCTTGCGGTATTTATTATTAAACTCGTAGCGATGACGATGACGCTCACTGATTTCCAGCTTTCCGTAAGCAGCCTCCGTTCTGGTGCCAGGCTGAATTTTACATGGATATGCACCAAGGCGCATGGTACCGCCCTTATCCTCCACATCCACCTGGGATTCCATAAGGTCGATTACTGGATGGGTGGTTTCCTGACAGAATTCGGAGCTATGGGCATCATTCATGCCACATACATGGCGGGCAAATTCAATAACAGCACACTGCATACCAAGGCACAGTCCAAGGAAGGGCAGCTTATGCTCACGGGCGTACTGGATGGACATAATCTTGCCCTCTACTCCCCGGTCACCAAAGCCACCAGGCACCAAAATACCCTTGCAGCCGGCAAATACCTCATCCAAATCCGGATCCTTGGTATTTTCCAGCTCCTCAGCATTTACCCAATTAATTTTAACATCGGCATCATTGTAAATACCGGCGTGGTGGAGGGCCTCAGTAACGGAAATATAGGCATCAGGCAACTCCACATACTTACCGACAACAGCAATCTTAACCCGCTTCTTCGGATTTTTAATCCGATGAACCATCTGCTCCCAGCTGTCCATATTTACCGGTACGTAATCCATTTTCAGCTTTTCCATGGCAATCCGGTCCAAACCCTCAGACTGCATCATCAGTGGAACCTCATAAATGGTGGAGGCAGTTCTGTTTTCGATAACTGCTTCCTTATCCACGTCGCAGAACATGGCCAGCTTGGCCTTCATGTCATTGGTCAAAGGCTTTTCCGTCCGGCATACCAAAATATCCGGCTGGATACCGATGCTTCTCAGTTCTTTAACACTGTGCTGGGTCGGCTTGGTCTTAAGCTCACCGGCAGCAGAAATGTAGGGAACCAGGGTCACATGGATATAGAGTACATCATTTTTGCCCACTTCCTTCTTCACCTGGCGGATGGCCTCCATGAATGGCAGGGACTCAATATCGCCAACGGTACCGCCAATTTCGGTGATAACAACATCAGCATTGCTCTCAGCAGCCACATCATATACCCGCTGCTTGATTTCGTTGGTAATATGGGGAATAACCTGTACAGTCTTGCCCAGATAATCTCCGCGGCGTTCCTTGTTCAAGACGTTCCAATAAACCTTACCGGCAGTAATATTGGAGCCCTTGGTCAGATTTATGTCAATAAAGCGCTCATAATGGCCCAAATCCAAATCAGTCTCGGCCCCATCATCGGTTACAAATACCTCTCCATGCTGATAAGGGCTCATGGTACCAGGGTCAATGTTGATATATGGATCAAACTTCTGGATAGTAATGCTGTAACCGCGATTTTTCAGCAAACGCCCCAGGGAAGCGGCGGTAATGCCTTTACCAAGGGAAGAAACAACGCCTCCGGTGACAAAAATGTACTTTGCCATATCCTAATCCTCCTATACGCAAAATTTTACATATTTTCCTGAATACTCTCGAACTTGTGGGTATCATTGGCCTTCTTCTTTTCCGAAGCAGCCGCCTCATGGGAAATTGTGCGGACACTGCGGGCAGACTTCTTCTTATCCACCGGATACCACTCCGTAAGCCCCCACATGCCATCGTTTCTGTAGGTGAAGCGGCTGTCCATGTTGATCTGGGTGTAAATCTCGGAAATAGCCTCAGGCAGGGACTGGACAGGCTTATTCTTTCTCTTGATTACTTCAAGGATAAGATCCTTAAAATACATTGGCTCATAGGCGGAGGAATCCACCACATTACCGAGATCAGCATTATGCTCTGCCAAAATATAAGCGGCTACTTCTACATCAGTACTCTTCAAATAATCCACGTCAAAGTCTCCTTAATCCATTATATAAAGTCTCAAATCATTACATTTTTTCCGGGGCAGAAACTCCCAAAATGCCCAGGGAATGCCGGATGGTGTGGGCCGTAACCGTAACCAGGGCCAGACGGGCCTCCGCCAGCTTGTTGTCAACGCCCAATATACGGCACTGATTGTAGAAGCTGTGGAATTTTCCGGCCAGCTCATAGGCATAGCGGGCAATACGCTGTGGTGCATATTCCGCCGCTGCCCGTTCAATCTCCTCCTCATATTCCTGAAGCTTATTGATTATATCAATTTCAGTCTCATCAGTAAGGAGGGACAAATCCACCCCATCGGTAACCTTCAGCCCTGTTTCCTCCGCCTGACGGAAGATACTGCAAATACGGGCATGGGCATATTGAATGTAATAAACCGGGTTCTCGTTGCTCTTGGACTTGGCCAAATCCAAATCAAAATCCAGCTGGCTGTCCATGGACCGCATAATAAAGAAATAGCGGGCCGCATCGGTGCCAACCTCCTCAATCAGCTCAGCCAGGGTGACGGTCTGTCCGGTACGCTTGCTCAGCTTTACCAGCTCGCCGCCCCGCAGGAGGCGAACCATCTGGAGCAGCAGCACATCCAGATTGTCCGCATTGAAGCCCAGGGCACTCATGGCGGCCTTTACCCGGCAAATATAACCATGGTGGTCGGCTCCCCAAATGTTAATCAGCTTGCCAAAGCCCCGCTCAAACTTATCCTTGTGATAGGCAATATCAGCAGCCAAATAGGTAGGAACGCCGTTATCGCGGATTACTACCCGGTCCTTATCATCACCATAATCAGTGGATTTGAGCCAGAGAGCCCCGCCCTCCTCGAATATTTTACCATTTTTCTGAAGTACCTCAACGGCCGCCTTCACCTTATCAGGATGCAGGGTACGTTCACTGTACCATACATCAAATTCGCAGTTAAAGGCCGCCAAATCCTCCTTCAGGGCTGCCAGCTTTTCCTTCAGGGCCAGCTCCTTGAAAATATCCAAGCGCTCCTCCTCGGACATATTCAGGTACTTGTCCCCATCCTTTTTAATAATCCGCTGAGCCGTATCGATAATATCGGCTCCATGATAGCCATTTTCCGGGAAGGTATCCTCCGTCGCCTTGCCCAGAAGCTCCAAATAACGATGGTCAACGGACAGGGCCAGGTTATTAATCTGGTTGCCGGCATCATTGATATAATATTCGCTGGATACCGGATATCCGGCGGCCCGCATCACATTTACCAGGGCACTGCCGGCAGCAGCACCGCGCCCATGGCCAACATGCAAGGGTCCCGTTGGATTGGCACTTACGTATTCCACCTGAACAGGCTTCATGTCCTTCCTGGGCAGCTGGCCAAAGCTGTCACCCCGGTCCATAATTGCCTTGAGGCCATCATAAAGAACATTGGCCTTCAAAAAGAAATTTATAAAGCCCGGACCGGCTATTTCAACCCGTTCCAGCCATTCACCTGCAATACGGCCGGTAACCTCCTGGGCTATCTTCCGAGGGTTCATGTGAAACGCCTTAGCGGACTGCATTGCAAAGTTCGTGGCAAAGTCGCCCATTTCCTTTTTTGGGGGAACCTCGAGAATAATGTTAGGCAGCTGTGCCTCAGGAAAAACTCCATCGGCGATAGCTCCTTTGGCAGCATGTTCAATAGCGGCTAATAGTGTTTCCTTAATATCCAAATTAATGGCCTCCCAAACCTATAATCAATTATCAGCATTACTGATTTTTATGTGAAGCTCATAGTCACCAACCGGCATCCCATTAACCTGCAAATCATAGCACAGGTCAATCTCACCGCAGGCCTCCACTTCATCCATGCATATTTCCAGCTTCCTTGTATTTATTTCCAGCTCCATGGGACCGTAGGGGGTATGATACATGGAACGGGACCTTTCTCCCTTGGAAAAAGTCATTTCCGTATCAACGGCACCGCGACGGAAAATGGCCAAACTGCCGCCATCGGTTTTAATAGTGGTAGCAATCACATTTTCCTGGTCCATACTGCTGTCATCATATTTGATATAATGCTTTTTATTGCGGAAATAATACTGCCCTTCGACTAAATGGGCAACCCTTTCCTGTTTACCATTAAGGTCTTTTTGAAAGCCGGAGGTAACCACTGTAACCTTGTTCATAATGGTTCCTTTCGCCCTTTTTAAGCAGAACATTTATTTGCTTCTGCATTTATACAAAACTGTATTTATTATACTAAAAAGCCCTATCCTTGCCAAGAAATTTATAACGCCATTGTTCAAATTTTTCTTCTTTAGAAGAAAAATCTTCCAATTAGCGTTTCAACGAGCTGGGAGATATGCTCGCCAGCTGTTGTAGTTTGTTTTCCCCCACCTAAAGAGGTGGGGGACATCTTAAAGCTCGTTATATATATTTTTATGCGATGTCACCACCAGATAATTGTGTATTTCACAAGCCAAAATAGAAAAGGGACTGCCGAAGCAATCCCTAATATTACCTTCAAAATTACTCATTGCTTAACAGCAATATCAATCTCCACCTGATGGCCACTGACATCCATAATGACACACAGGTACTGCTCATTGCTTATCTTAATCTGGAAATCGGAGCCCACTGTCAGGGATGGCGTGGATATATCCACCTCAAGTCCCAGAGCAGTCAAATTAGTAGCGGCATTTGCCGTCAACATATTGGACATCTCGGAAATGGCACTCTGAGCCATCTCATCAAAGCTCTCTACCGGCATTCCCATCATCATGGTGGAAGCAATAAATTTAGCAGTCTCCTCACTCATATTATAAACGACGTTTCCCCTTATCTCCTTGGTAAAGCCAACGATAACAGCTACGCCCTGACTGACAGCATTCTGCTGATTGACTGTCATACCTGTACGCTGTGGTGTTGGAAAGCCCATTTGAGGAAGTACAGTCGTAAATGCATCTATAAAAGGATTAACCAACTTTACATCCATAAGTTATACTCCCCTCGCAAAACCCACACTCATATGAACATCACCATAAGACGTCTTAGCTATTACATTAAAGGAAATCAGCTCAGGATTGGACAGAATTATATCTGTACCAATAACTGTCCCCGGGGGCGTAATACGCATTTCCTTGTCCTTAAATACGTCATTAACCCGGGAAACAGCACGACCGGCAATTATATTGCCAGCCTCCTCGATGGCCGCCTCTGCTTCATCAGCCGACAAATCATCCTGAGGATCCAGCCCCAGCATAGCCTTGCTAAGGCTGTACATCGTATCCGAATCCATATATAAAGCAACTCTGCCCTTAGGTTCACCAACTATACCAATCACTGCAGCAACACCGTTAACCCGGACAACGGAGTCCTCATTTTGAGAAATCTCAATCTCGCTCTTGATACCAAATATTGACAACAAGCTCTGCTGAAGTACCTTGGCAAAGGTAGTTACATAGGACTCCCTATAAACAGCCACTGCCCCAACATTCTCATTGCACATAATCATAAGGGTATCTATGAGTTCATTGGTGCTGACCGGCTTTTGAAGAAATGAGCCAATACCGGCCATACGGCCCTGCATAATCAGCTTGGCATCCTTCATAGCACTTATCATAACGATTTTAGCCTTTGGATCTATTGCATGAATACGACGGGTGCATTCAATACCATCGGCATCCGGTAAATTCATGTCCATGGTTACTACATCCGGTTTTGTCTTAGCATAAAGAGCCACTGCCTCTGCAGAATTCTCAGCCATTGCGCAAACTTCAAAATTAGTCTTGGCCAGCATAGAGCTCACCATCATACGACTAATCCTCGAATCATCAACTACCATAACCTTGACTTTTTCCACAAACAATCACCTGCGCTTTTCCTGTATTTTATCCTTCTCTGTAAATATTCGCCAAAAAAACGAAAATCCTTCTATTTTAGGAAAAATTTCCTGTACTTTTTGACACGTAAACCATATTATTTCCTGATTTTTTGAAAACAATATCCATCAATCATATGAAACCTAATTAGATAGTTCTACATAAAGTGGATAATTCCTTCATTTTCCGGAAATAAAATAAAGACTTATTCAAGCTTTTTTGTTTAACCTCATTGAATTCAGCCGTTTATTACCCGTTAACGTAGGATAAAATATTACTGCTCAACAGTAGGCTTTGCCTATGGGCCTGTATATTTTTACATATCAATAGATAATTTTTAGCAACTGGAGTATAATATTTACTATCTGTATTATAGGAGGTATAACGTTTGGATAATATTTTAATTATTACGGCCTTTGTATTATATTTGGGCCTGATGATGTTTATTGGACTCTGCTATTATAAGAAGACAAATAACATGGATGATTATATCATTGGCAACAGGAAGCTGGGGGCCTGGGTAACCTCCCTTAGCGCCGAAGCCTCTGATATGAGCGGTTGGATGCTGATGGGACTGCCGGGAGCCGCCTATCTTGCCGGCCTTAATGCCGGCTGGATTGCTGTGGGGCTGGCCCTGGGTACCTATGCCAACTGGCGTTTTATAGCCGCCAGGCTGCGCAAATTTACGGAAATTGCCAATAATTCCCTGACCCTGCCGGATTTCTTCCAAAACCGGTACAATGACCGCAGCAACGTCCTGCGGGTGGCTCCGGCTATTTTCATCATTATATTTTTCGTAATTTACACCAGCTCCGGCTTTGTCAGCGGCGGCAAGCTGTTCAGCACCCTTTTTGGTATGGACTATACCACTGCCGTCCTGCTGGGGGCCTTCGTAGTGGTGTTCTACACCCTGACCGGTGGCTTTATGGCCGTATGCTGGACTGATTTCATTCAGGGAGTCATGATGTTCTTTGCCATCATCATGGTGCCCTCAGTGGCCATGTTCGCCCTTGGGGGACCTGTCAACACTGCCAAGGCAGTTGAGATTTTAAATCCGACCTTCTTCAACCCATTTATGGGTCCGGATGGCTCCACCATATCAGCTATTGAATTCATTTCCCTTATGGGCTGGGGGCTTGGCTATTTTGGTCAGCCCCATATTCTAATCCGGTTTATGGCCATCAAATCCTCCAGAGAGCTTAATCATGCCATGCATATTGCCATGGTGTGGGTGGCCATTTCCCTGGCTGCTGCTGTGGCCGTAGGTATTGTGGGCAGCGTGTACCTGACTGAAGCCCTTACCGGTCCAAGGGTGGAAACCGTATTTCTGGTAATGACCGGCGAGCTGTTTACTCCATTTGCAGGCGGACTCATCCTGTCCGCTGTATTGGCAGCCATAATGAGTACCGCCTCCGCCCAGCTTTTAGTGGCAGCCTCCGCCTTTTCCCAGGATTTTTACCGTTCGGTTATACGGAAGGAAGCAGGCCAAAATGAGCTTATATGGGTAAGCCGTGCCGCCGTACTGGTGATATCCGCCATGGCTATTACCTTGGCCATGAATCCGAATAGCTTTATTTTGGACATGGTATCCTATGCCTGGGCCGGCTTCGGTGCCGCCTTTGGCCCGGCTCTGATTATGTCCCTGTTCTGGCGACGGGCCACCAGAAACGGTGTCCTGGCCGGTATTGTGACGGGAGGCCTCACCGTGCTGATTTGGAAGCAGTTTGCCTTCCTTGGTCTTTATGAGATTATTCCGGGATTTCTGTTCTCCCTGCTGGCCATTTACGTCGTGAGCCTGTTGGACAAGGAGCCGGAGAAGGAAATTACGGAGATGTTTGATTCCGTACAAAATTCGGATATCTGATAAGGTGGAGGCTTCATCAGGTGAAGCTTTAAGCTCCACCTGATGATTGTCCCATTTCACCCGTTAACATCGGGAAAAAATAAAGGCTGACACCAAGGGATTTACCCTTTGTGCCAGCCTGTTTTTTTATTTCTATAAAAAAATGAAAATTTTTCTCATTTAGGTATTGAAAATCATTTTCAATTATGTTATATTATATTCAAGCTTTGAAAAAAGCGTAACTCTCCTAAATATAATACACACACACTAGGAAAGGGATTACCCGTGGATGGGTAATCCCTTTTCTAGTGCATAATAACAATACTAAAGCAAAAACTTGGCAGAAACTGTTGTCTTTCGCTCGGTTCCGGTGCTAAAACAATTTTTTGATCTGTAATTAGCAGCGAGTTATGATTTTTTTTCGCTATTGTTAAAGACAAGAAAAACTTTAGCGACGTGTGACGTGCTACAGGGGACTCCCCCACATCATAGCATAATAATATTTAATTGGTTTCCGGCTCATCCTTAGGTCGGTCACGGCCAATGAGGTACAGGGGTCTGTTTTTTACTTCCTCGTAAATACGGGATATATATTCTCCCATAATGCCCAGTACGGTGAGCTGCACGCCGCCGAAGAACAGTATGCAGGCCGTAATGGTGGCCCAGCCGGCCACTGCATCATTGAACACAAATTTTGATACCAATACATGCAAAAACAGTATAATACTGAGAAAGCCACAGCCAAAGCCTATATACAAGCCCATTCTAAGGGGCAGGCTGGAAAAGGCCATAACCCCATCCACAGCCAGGTGAAGCATCTTCCGGGGAGAGAACTTGGAAACGCCGGCAAACCGCTTGGGAGCCACAAATTCTATGTAGGTCTGCTTAAAGCCCATGGAGCCTATCATGCCCCGAATAAACCGGGCATGCTCCCGATACCGCCGAAAGGCCTTGACCACCTTCTGATCCATCAGGCGGAAATCAGCCCCTCCCTCCTGAATATGAACGGTGGAAATGGTATTTAAGACCTTATAATAATATGCAGAGGTAAGCTTTTTTAAGACCGAAACGCCTTCCGTGCTCTTGCGGATGGTATGAACCACATCATAGCCTTCCTCCCACTTGGCAATAAGGGTGGGAATAAGCTCCGGCGGATGCTGCATATCGCCATCCATCATGATAACCGCATCTCCGTCGGCATGGTCCAGCCCACAGGTCAATGCCAGCTGATGGCCGGAATTTTTTGCCAAAAAAATCGACTGAACCCTCTGATCCTTTTTTTCCAGCTCCCGGAGAATTTCCCGGCTATGGTCCTTGGAGCCGTCATCCACAAAATTTAGCTCAAAATCGTAGTCCAGCTTGTCAAACACCTCAGCAATGGACCTGTAAAAATGCTCGATATTATCTTCTTCATTGTATACCGGTACAACAACTGATATAATCTTCATGGTTATCTCTTTTCTTCTTTTATTAAACTGCTCGAAAATACCTTAATATTATAACGCCATTATTCAATTTTTGCCACAGGCAAAATCCTCCGGCCAGCCCTTTACCCAAAGGACCGGTATTCCGCCGCAGCGCGATGTAACAGGCTTCACCCAGCTGAATTCACTGAGCAGAAGCTTATCAATATTAAAAACCAAAGGGGTCTATTAATGAATTTAATTGAAAAAACAAAGCACCACTTTCTTACCAGGGAATTCTTCCTGTTTTTGGTTATTGGCTGTATCAACACCTTTAACTGTACCTTTATGGCCTGGCTCTGCTCCTTTTTCATAGCAGACGCCAATCTCACCTTCAACATAGGCTACATTCTGGCCAATCTCTGTGCCTGCTGGATGAACAGCCGCTTTGTATTCCACGACACATTATCTGTGAGCCGCTTCATAAAATTCTTTGTATCATATATTCCAAACTATATCATTCAAAATATTATTGTTATTATATTCTACAACTGGCTGGGGTATCCGCCAATAGTAAGCTACCTGATTGCAGCAATTTTAGGTATTCCGGTAACTTTTCTTTTGGTAAAGATATTCGCCTTTGGCAAAAAATAAAAACGGGCCAAAATACGGGACTGCATTTGCAGTCCCGCTTTTATTTTACCATTATTTACCTCAGTCTGTTGCGTCTGGCCTTGGGCTTACCCAGTATCTCCGACCAGATAACTGCCTGAGCCAGTCCGCTCATAGGCTTTTTTATTCGCTCCGTGGAATAGGAGGGATCCTGGGGCGGCTCCTCATGCTTTTCCTCATAATCATCCGTGTGACGCAGCAGGTACTCCTGATAGGGATTGTGAACCTGATCATACTCACTGGGATGATGGGGTCTGTGCTGGGGTGGTGGCGGCTCCGGACCACGTCCTATATCCGGTGGTATCCAGTCCTTGGGAATAGGCTGGGCCGGCGGCTTCTTCTTATCCAGCACATTGCCAAATATAACCATCAGGGCAAATACCACTACTGGAATAACATAATCCATAGCTGTTCACCTGCTTTACTTGATAGGCGGTGGAGTCAGGGGACTGCCATCGGCACTGCGGCTGATGCTGTCCCGCATATCCGTATCGGCCTTTACATTATTCAGGTTATAATAATCCATTACGCCTAAATTACCGTTTTTCAAGGCTTCAGCCATAGCATGAGGCACCTCAGCCTGGGCTTCCACCACCTTGGCCTCCATTTCCTGGGTATAGGCCTTCATTTCCTGCTCCTTGGCTACGGCCATGGCCCGGCGCTCCTCGGCCTTGGCCTGGGCAATCCGCTTATCAGCCTCTGCCTGATCAGTCAGGAGCTCGGCACCAATATTTCTGCCCACATCCACATCAGCAATATCAATGGAGAGAATTTCAAAGGCAGTACCGGCATCCAGTCCCTTACCCAACACTGTCTTGGAAATATCATCCGGGTTGGCCAGCACATCGGTATGGCTCACCGAGGAGCCTACGGTGGTGACGATACCTTCACCTACCCGGGCAATGATGGTAGGCTCACCGGCACCACCCACCAAGCGGTCAATATTGGCCCGCACCGTAACTCTGGCCTTAATCCGCAGCTCGATACCATTTTTTGCCACAGCAGAAACCACAGGGGTCTCGATAACCTTTGGATTTACGCTCATCTGTACCGCTTCCAGTACGTCACGACCGGCCAAATCAATGGCGGCAGACCGCTCAAAGGGAAGTGGTATCTGGGCTCTGTGGGCGGCAATAAGGGCATCTACCACCTTATCCACGTTACCGCCTGCCAGAAAATGAGCCTCAAGCTGGTTAACCTCCACACTGAGGCCAGCCTTATTGGCTTTTATCAGGGGATATACGATACGGGAGGGAATAACCTGACGCAGGCGCATACCCACCAGGGTAAAAATGCCCACCGATACATTGGCGGCCTTGGCGGCAATCCACAGCCGCAAAGGAACAAAATGCAAAAACACAAAGAGGAAAATAACGGCCAGGAAAACCCACAAACCACTAAAATCCAGCAACAAATCCAACAATTCGTCCATAACATACACCCTTTCAAAATAGCTTATCTTACAACCACACGGTTGCCATTAACCGAAATAACCCTGACCTCCCGGCCCTTGGGGATATAATCCCCCTCAGAAACCACATCCACCGGTTCACCGTTAATAATAACCGTACCGGCCGGTCTAAGCTCCCGGGATACAATGCCTGTGCAGCCCACCAGCTCCGGCTGTTCAACGGCACTGACATAGCCCTTTTCGGTTGTGGTCTGATCCTTCAGCACAAAGCTGTGCCATAAATCACTGAAGAAGGACATTGTACTCCCCCCTACCTGGTCCAATTAAAATATACGGGACAAGCATTGAAGCCATTGGAAATTGGCTTTCGCCACGGTTACAGCCATAAAATGAATACCCTTTCCCCGCATCCCCTATGGGATCAACACCTGCCCGTTATACTTTGTCACCTAAAGCAATACCTTAATTGTAGTATTTCCATCTGATTATTAGCTGAAAGGCCGCCCCAAGCCAACTTCTCATGCCTTGTTGGCACAGATATTTTCCTGACGCAGCTGCCTTTTTATCCGCTCCAGGGTTTCCTGATCCGGTGCCTCGATAGTATGGAGATGCACCCCCTGGGTCACTATGGACAAGGGCATCCCCGCACATTCCTTCATGCGATTATCAAAAACCTCCACATCATGCCGGTTTCTAAGCATCAAATCAGCCCGTATTTCACCATAAAGAGGATGCTCCACAATCACATCCCGCACATATCCGCCATTATCAACGATTATTTCCAGCTCACGGCGCATTTGCTCAGGGCCATGCTTACAGGCAATAATCCCCACTATACCATGAACCTCCCCATTTTCCGGCATAACATAGCCCCGGGGCGTAGCGTATATTATTGCCCCGCCAGCCCGAAGGACGCTGATATCCCCCACGATGATCTGACGGCTGACATTAAATTTTCCTGATAAAAAGCCTCCTGTAAGAGGGCCCTGGGCCTGCTTTAAGGTATGCAGCAGCAATTCCCGTCTTTCCTGCGTATCCATCCTTACCCCTCCTGACTTAATTTTAGTAAAGGTATAGAAAAAATGCAAGAACCTGCATAATACAAAAAGACTGTCCTAAGACAGTCTCTGATAATCAATGGTGGGCGCTAACGGGATCGAACCGCTGACATTCTGCTTGTAAGGCAGACGCTCTCCCAGCTGAGCTAAGCGCCCATATAAAAGGGGACCAAAAAATCCCCTCTGTTTTTTTAGTGGTGACGCGTACGGGATTCGAACCCGTGAAGCCGCCGTGAAAGGGCGGTGTCTTAACCACTTGACCAACGCGCCATGGCTCCTCGAGCAGGACTCGAACCTGCGACATACGGATTAACAGTCCGTCGTTCTACCGACTGAACTATCGAGGAATTTGTGTCGGTGACGTCGACAAGAGATATAATACTGCATATAAGATAAAAAAGCAAGCTTTTTTTGAATTTTTTTAGTAATTCTTATCGATACAGCAATTTTTATACTTTTTGCCACTGCCACAAGGACATGGATCATTGCGGCCAATCTTTTTTCCCACCCGAACCACGGAGCCATGAGGCATATTGGCCAGCTCCACCTGGGTATGACCCTTTAAGACCCACTTAGGCAGTGTACTGTCATAACGGCCGATTAGCTCATAAAGCTCCTGGGTCTCTTCCTCCTTGGGCAGGACCAGCTTCTGCTCCTTCAAAAAGCCGACTATCTCCTTCATACCATATCCATTCTGAATAATGATATTAATGGAGCGAACGGCCTCCGCCGCCTGGAGCACATCCAGCTTACACTTGTTCATCAAGAACTGGGCCAGGGCCCGGTATTCATCGGTAGACTCAATATAGGCCTCCTGACCGGCATCCCATACCTTATTATAGGGCAAATCGGCGTAATCAACAGAGGTATTCCTCAGCTGCTCCCCCTGAAGGGCCTCCACATTTATCAGTTCAGCGTACATCAGGTCATGCTTGCCGGCCTGAATATTATCATACCAGCAGCCGCCATTGAGAATTATGCCGATAAAATCGGCAAATTCCAAATCATCATCAATATAGTCGCACACCTTGGCATATAGCTGATCATAATCCATGACGCCATAATAGAACACCAGGCCGGAAGCCAGACGAATGACCTCCGTATTCAGGGCGGTGGCCTGCTGAAAGGCTCCATTGTTAATCTTGCCGTACTCCTCCTGAATTTCCTTGGGCATATACCAAACCAACTGGCCATCAGACAGGCCACAATACATAATGCCTATCCCCCGGAGATAATCCAGGCGTCCATCCTCCAGCTGCAGGTCCCTGACCTGTCCCTCATGCTGGCATACATAATCAAATATATCCTTCTGATCCTCAAAGGCACTGACAAACCACCGTTGGGCAAATTTAACTACCTCAGGCAATATTGCCTCAACCATCTCCGCCTTTTTCACCCGATTAATATTGTTTGCCACCGGAAGATTTAGATTATATTGGATATCCTCCAGCTCCGTCTTGGTCAGGGCCGTAAGGGCCTCCTCCAGGGTAAGCCTTGCCGGAAGCTTATGACGGCGCAGGCTCTTCATCCGTTCGGCCTTTTGCTCTGCTATTACCTGATTGAACTGCTCATCAGAAAAAATAAATTCCTGTTCATCTGCTTCCACATTTAATTCTTTTTCAGCCAAAATTACTCAACCTCACAATTGCTACATTAAACATTCCCTATTTATTCAAAGAAATTTTTTAATCCATTTAAAATACCCGCAGCTGCTTTCTTGATGCCCGCTTCAGAATTTAACAGCCGCTCCTCCCGCTCATTGGAAATAAACGCTGTCTCCAGGAGAATTGCCGGCATAGAAGTATGCTTTACCACGTAGAAATTACAGCTCTTCACCCCTCGATGTCCCGTTGACAGGGAGGATACCACAGCATCCGACACGCACTTGGCCAGGCGAATGGAGGTCTTGCTGCCGCCCCCATAATAGTAACCGGTAGTGCCACTTGGACTGCTGCTGGTAAAGGAGTCCATGTGTATGGAAATAAATATGTCTGCCCCACTATTGTTGGCCACATCACAACGGGCCTGAAGCTCCTCAATATCCGTTGCATTAGCCTTCTTTTTTGATACCTCAGTATCCCTGGTACGGGTCATAATAACCTCGGCCCCCTCAGCCACCAGCCGACGCTGCAGCTCCTGGGCTATACGCAGGGTTATACTTTTTTCGGTAACGCCGGTGGGACCAATAGCCCCAGTGTCGCAACCGCCATGACCGGCATCAATGGCAATTTTTTTATTGGCAATACCGGTGGTAAATACCGGCTCGGTCACCGGACTGGCCACCTTTTCCTTATCACTGCCGGTATTACTTTTGTCACTATCCGGGTAGATAATTTTGGGACCAGTCTGTTTATCGCTGCCAGACTGGGGTAACGGCTCCTCCTCAGGGCTGGAGTTAGGCTCCTCCTCAGAACTGGAGTCAGGCTCCTCCTCAGGGGTGGAGTCACTGCGCCCAAAATCAATGGCGGCTCCGGCGGAGCTCCCTCCCACATTGCCAAAATCCAGTACCAGACGATGGCCTGTTGCACCACCATCCAGGGTAAAGAAGCTGCGGTTATATTCATTCATGCTGCTTTCAATAACCACCCGCACCGTATTGGGGTCGTACTGGGCCATCCGAACCGTTTTAACAAAGGGACTGCCCATATTGATGGTCTTATTCATGTCGGAGCTGATCCAAGCCCCCTGGATATCCACCACCACCCGCTCAGGATTACTGAGCACACTGGTCTTAAAGGTAACCTCCTTGGTGGTATCCAATACTATCCGGGATTTATCCGCATCAGAGCTGACTCTTATAGCCTGAATTTCCGCCAAATCAGCAATCCGCTGGGCAAAGGAAGCCGCCTGAGCCTCTGACATGGACCAAAACATAAGAAAGCTAGCCAAAAGCAGCACTACACCTGCCAATGGCTGGTATATACCCTTAGCCTTTACAAAATACATAATAAAATTCCCCCAAAACAGGCTTTATGCCCAAAGAACCGGCAATAAAATGATAACTTATTCAGGTGGAGTTTTAACTCCATCTGAATTTAGTTG
>NZ_CAMYWM010000003.1 GCF_947302755.1 uncultured Anaerovibrio sp. | reverse complement strand
TAGTTTGTTTTCCCCCACCTAAAGAGGTGGGGGACATCTTAAAGCTCGTTATATACAGTTAACATAAATGTAAAACGGAGCTCCTTTTTGTTATTTATAATTATTTGATAAATATTATTTTCTATTTATTTTATAATGCAAATTTAAGTTTACTGTTTGTTTTATTACACTATAAATGATATAATACCTTTAGTTATTATTTGTTTAATCTCGCATAAAAGCATTAAAATTTATGATATAATAAAGGAGTAGATTATATTATGGGCAATACAAAGAGACACATCAAACCATGGGAAGAACTGACCATTGCTGACGACTACATGTTTAAGCTGGTCATGGGGCATCCCCATATCTGCAAACGGCTTATTGAAAAAATTCTTAAAATCAGGATAAAGCACCTAACATATCTGGAGGATGAAAAAACTCTAAAAGCTCGTTATGATGGCAAAGGCATTCGTTTAGATGTATATGTAGAGGGAGATAACACAATCTACGAAATCGAGATGCAGGTCAGAGACTATGGTGATAAGGAAATGGCCTATCGCGCCAGATATTATCAGGCAATGATTGATGTTGAGGCACTTCCGGCCGGTACAAGGCATTATAATAAACTGAAAAGGTCCTATATCATTTTTATTTGTCCTTTTGATATGTTTGATAAGAAACGGCATATGTACACATTCCGAAGCATCTGCATTCAGGACAAGAGCATTGAGCTTGATGATGGCAGTGCTAAAATCTTTCTCTGTGCTGGCGGCACCATGGATGATGTTTCCCCGGATATAAAGGCTTTTCTCGACTACATAAAGGGGCTGCCGGTCAAGGACGATTTTGTCAGTGAGATAGACGAATATATTCGTGAGGTAAAAACTAACAAAGAGGAAAGGGTGAGCTATATGACCTTTGAGATGAAAATGCAGGAAGCACGTGAAGAGGGACGAGAAGAAGGACGCGAGGAAATGGCCATCAATATGGCTCTTGATATGCTCCGTGACAATAAGCCGGTCGAAGAAATTTCCAAATATACCAAGCTCCCGCCAGAGCGCATACAGGAGCTGCCCAACGATATTTGATGCTTTTACCCGATAACATAAGATAATAAGTGCCAAGGATTTGTTTTTGCCTAAACATTCCTTGGCACTTATTTTGTATTTTATTTTTGGAGGCCAATGTAATACTTTCCTCAAGTATCTAACTATTGTTTTTTCTTCAGCATATCATTTGTATTCATAATAATATATGTCAATGTCCAAAATTACCCATTGTTTTACTCATTGCACTAAAAAAGTGCCCCTATTTGCTTGGGCAAATTACAGCAAATTTATAAAGGTCTCCCTAGTAACCTTATCCAGTGACAAATCCACGTCAACCGGCTCTGACAGCTCATTTACCACCCTGGCTCCGGCCATGCTCAGCACCTCCCTCAGCTTCAGCACCGATACCACCTGGGTTTCCATGGCTTTTACAGCCTGTCTTCCCTTATCATCATCACAGGCCACAATGCTGTTTCCAAAACCGGCCGTCATAAAATAGAAGGCCTTGTTGCCATGTTCATCTGCCGCCAAAAAGCCCAGAAGGGCTTCGCCCCGGTCGATGCTGTTATTGATATTCAGCACCAGCTTATGACAGTTAATCAAATAATCATGATTAACTGCCTCCGGCTCCACATCCCCCACCACAAATTTATATGGTACGGCCTGATGATTGCCGGTATAGCAATTCAAATAAACAGCTGCCCAGTCCTCCTGTACCTGTTCCCCGATGAAGAACGCCTCCGTGGCACCCCCCTTATCCTTGGGGGCATCTGTCATATCACCGGAAAATATAACCTCCTGCAATCTGGTCTGTTGAGTATTCCACCCCAAATAGTACTTATTCGATACATAATGTAAATCCAGATCCACTCGTTCAGAGGGCAAATTTTCCCAATGTATGCCCACAACTATATCCTTACCTAAATTCAGGGCAGAATAAAATGGTACACCACCTACAAAATGCTTTTCACCGGTCGGCATGGCATATTCCACCTTATCAGGGATATAAAATACCTTTCCCTCTACCTTCCTTTTGACCTCCTCCACAATGCTTCCTATTATTGCATCCAGAATTTGTTCATGCTTCTCCGTAAACCTAGGCATCGACGGCAGCTCCCTGGCAAAGGCTGTGCCATTTCTAATCAGATACAGGGCTGACTCCGGCTTTTGCCGACGATATAACAGGCAATTGGCCAATACCACCCTTTTGTATATGGTAACCTTTGAAAGCTCCGCAACAACCTCATCTGTATCGACGGTATCATCCCACGTAATACGCTCCAATACGCCTATATTCTTTACGTATTTACACCGTTCAGAATATTTTCTGGCCCTGTTGATAATGGGTGAAACTGCGGCATCTCCCTTGAAGGCCAGCCACAGTCTTTTATACCGCAAAAACTCGGCAGCCAATGGCTCAATTCCGTTTTGGGCAACAAATCGCTGGAACAATTGGGCCAGCCAGTCCATTTGCCCATTATCCCGCAGCAGCATTATGTGCCTTATGACCGCCTGACTTTTTATCAATAAGCTGTTGCCTGTGGCTTTATACAGCAGCAGGCGCAGAAATTCCTGACCGTTGGCCGGAAGCTGATCCAATTTATCATATAAACGTATCCGTAGCTCCTTGTTAGGAATTTTACTTATATCCATGGACAGCATATCCAGCTCCCCCATAATGATGACCACACTGTCCAATGTTTCCTGGGACAGGGCCATACCGGACATAATTGCCTTCTGCACCCGGTCTTTAATTTCTTCGTTTTCGATAACGTCAATAACCGTAAGCTTTATTGGCTCACCTTCAGGTAAATTCAGCTCTGTAGGTGGTATAAATACCAAATTGCTGTCAACCTTTGCCCCATTGGTCATATCGCCATTTTGCAGATATACGGACATATAGTGGAAAATCTGATGAATCAGCCACTGCTCCGGTGAAGCGTCCCGTACCTCGTGAAAATTCTTGTAAAAGCCCTGATTCATGGCCCACATATCATAGCCAAAATTTTCCCACACAAAATTACAGCTGTCACTATCCTGCAGAGATGGGCAAGCAGCCATTGCTTCAGAGGTTATATATATGCCATGGGCCGTATTTTTTTCATTATCTGGCTGTGCTGAGGCTTTGCCTGTACGGGGCACAGCCCTAAACAAAGTGAGAACAGCTTTTTCATAAGTAGTAAACATACCCAGCACCTCCATAAAATGATAGCTTATTCCGATGGAATTTTAAACTCCACCTGAATTTAGTCGAATTATCCCCATCGCTTTGCGGACGTATCCAAGAGGCAATGCCTATTGGTTAATACGCCCCATAGGAAAGTGTCAGCTATGGGTGATTTACTCCCACCTAAAAGGAGGGAGCATCAGCACCCGTTAGCATTGGAAAACAAGAAACGGTTGCCAACCAGCAACCGCATACCATAAAAAATAGGCGGAAGGTAAGTATTTCCAACCGCCGCCAACGGGGGCAGCGGCTATCTTCATTTAAACAGGAACCTTCTATGCCTAAAAATATCTATCAAACTGTTAGTGCAATTATACTCTTAATTGAGTAAATTGTCCATATATGATAGGGAATAAGCCTCTTTTCACCGGCCACCTCCCACTATCCAAGCCTTTTCCCATTCTTCCTTTACTGGCTTACATAATAATATTAATTCCTGCATAATAACAGTATACAGGAGGCAAACGGAAAATGGTTGCCGCCAAGGAAACCTATGATTATTTTTTGCATACTATAATGTAAAAAGTGCCAGGGAATTGTTTTACGCAAACAATCCTTGGCACTTATTTTTACACTTTATTAAGCTAACAACCCTATTACTTCTTCAAGCGTTCCAAGGCCCAATGGGCAATATCGTGGCGGAAGTGGGCATCCTTGAAATGAATCTTGTCCACAGAGGCGTAGGCAGAATCCACGGCTTCCTTGATGCCGTCCGCCTTAGCCACCACGCCCAATACCCGGCCCCCATTGGTATAGATATGGCCATCCTTTTCAGCCGTACCGGCATGGAACACAATATTGCCGTCAGCCTCAGCCTCCTTTAGGCCAGTTATTTCATCGCCCTTGTTGTAGCTCTTTGGATAGCCGCCGGCCGCCATAACGACGCATACGGCCGCCCCCTTGCTCCACTTCACCTCAGTTTCAGCCAAGGTGCCATCAATACAGGAGAGCATTACCTCCACCAAATCACTTTCCAGAAGGGGCAGCACCACCTGGGTTTCCGGATCGCCAAAGCGGGCGTTAAATTCCACAACCCGCGGCTTGCCGTCAGTCACCATCAGTCCTGCATAAAGGCAGCCCTTATAAAGGCGGCCTTCCTGTTCCATGGCCTTAATGGTTGGGTCAAGAATCAGCCTCTGGGTTTCAGCCAACAGCTCAGGCGTTCCCACGGGAGCAGGGGCATAGGCACCCATACCGCCGGTATTTGGTCCCTGGTCATTGTCGTTGACCCGCTTGTGATCCTGGGAGGGAACCATGGGGATAATGGTCTTGCCATCGGTGAAGCAAAGCACAGAGACCTCCTCACCAGCCATAAATTCTTCAACCACCACCCGGCTTCCGGCACTGCCAAAGGCCCCGTCGCCCATGATCTCGTCAATGGCCCCCAGGGCTTCCTCCAAGGTCATGGCCACGATTACCCCCTTGCCGGCCGCCAGTCCGTCAGCCTTAATAACAATGGGCGCACCCTCAGCTTTAATATATTCCTTGGCGGCGGATGCATCGGTAAACACCTCGTATTTGGCCGTAGGGATATTGTATTTCTTCATAAGCCCCTTGGAAAAGGCCTTGGAGCCCTCGATTTCCGCCGCAGCCTGTACCGGGCCAAAGGCCTTGATACCAGCCGCATTAAAGGCATCCACAGCACCATTGGTCAGGGGTACCTCCGGACCTACCACCACCAGCTCCACATTTTTTTCCTGGGCGAATTTCACCATGGAATCGTTATCGGTAATGGAAATATCCGGAACGCACTGGGCCAAGGAGGCCATACCTGGATTGCCGGGAATGGCGTAGAGCTTGTCAGCCTTGGCACTCTGGCTCAGCTTCCATACCAAGGTGTGCTCCCGTGCGCCACTGCCGATTACTAAAATATTCATTACTTGTTCACCTGCTCCATAAGATAGTTCTGAATACAATCATCATACTCAGAGGTGTGCTTAAAGGCCTCCTGAGCCAGCTCCATACGAAGCATACCGCTTACACAGCCGTTCTTGGCAATCTCCTCAGCCACCTGATCATAACGGCTTGGATTAGTAATAACGGTAACGTACTTAAAGTTCTTGGCGGCTGCCCTAATCATGGCCGGACCACCAATATCAATATTCTCAATAGCCTCAGCCAAAGCAACCTCCGGCTTGGAGATGGTTTCCTTGAATGGGTAGAGATTTACTACAACCATGTCAATAGCAGTAATCTTGTGCTCCTTCATGGCCTGAACGTGATTTGGGTTATCGCGGACGGCCAGAATACCACCGTGAATCATCGGATTCAGGGTCTTTACCCGGCCATCCATAATCTCCGGAAAGCCGGTAACATCACTGACATAGATAACGGGAATGCCCGCATCCTTTATGGCCTTCATGGTGCCGCCGGTGGATACGATTTCCACTCCTGCAGCGTGAAGCTTCTTTGCCAGCTCAACCACACCGGTTTTGTCAGATACACTGATTAATGCGCGTTTGATTTTCATGGTAAAGTCTCCTTTATTATTAAAAATTATTCTTTGATACGTACATGACGCTCGCCCACCAGCTCCAGTCTACCGTCGACATACAGCTCTATAGCCCGTGGATAAAGGATATGCTCCTTTTTCAGCACCCTGGCCGCCAGGGTTTCCTCTGTATCATTCTCCAATACAGGCACCGTATCCTGCAAAATAATAGGGCCATGATCCATTCCCTCATCCACAAAATGAATGGTACAGCCTGATACCTTGGTACCATAGGCCAGCACATCCCGATGGGCGTGGGCTCCGCCAAAGGCTGGCAGCAGAGAGGGATGAATATTTAAAATCTGATGCCGGTATTCCCCTACAAAATATGGGCTTAAAATCCGCATAAAGCCAGCCAGCACCACCAAAGTAACTCCGGCCCCTCTGAGCTCAGCCACCAGCTTTTCCTCAAAGTCCTGCTGATCCTTGCATTCCTTGCGGTTGATGCAGATACTCTTAATGCCATTCTCCCTGGCCACCGTAAGGGCCCGGGCCTCCGGCTTATCCGTCAGCACAATTCCCACCTCGGCCTTAATCTGGCCTGATTTAATTGCCGCCAAAATAGACTGCATATTGGAGCCCCGGCCGGAGCAGAGAATACCTAATATATGCTTACTCATTGAACACGCCGCCTTTGGTAATAACCTGATGATTGCCGGTGGTTACATGGCCAATCTCATATACCGGCTCAGCCTTGGCCTTAAGGTCAGCCTTGATGGCCTCAGCCTCCTCCCGGGACACGATAAGCACCATACCGATACCCATATTAAAGGTACGGTACATTTCCTTCCAATCCACGTTGCCCCACTTCTGCAGGAGCTTGAAAATGGCCGGTACCTCCCAAGCCGTGGTATCCACTACACAGCCCATATTATCAGGCAGGGCACGGGGAATATTTTCATAGAAGCCGCCACCGGTAATATGCACCATGCCGTGAATATCGTATTTCTCTATAAGGGGCAGGCAGGTCTTAGGGTAGAGCCTGGTGGGAGTCAGAAGCTCCTCACCAATGGTTTTGCCAAGCTCCTCAATAAACTCATCCCCCTTGTAGCCCATCTTCTCAAACACGATCTTGCGCACCAGGGAATATCCGTTGGAATGAACCCCGGAGGAGGGCAGGGCCAGCAGCACATCATCAGCCTGCACCCTTTCAGCAGTAATAATCCGTGACTTATCCACCACGCCTACGGCAAAGCCGGCAATATCGTACTCCCCCACCGGATAAAAGCCGCTCATTTCAGCGGTCTCACCGCCAATGAGGGCACAGCCTGACTCCTTGCAGGCATTGGCCACACCCTTTACCACAGCAGCCACCTGCTCCGGATCCAGCTTGCCAACTGCCAGATAATCCAAGAAGTAAAGTGGCTCAGCTCCCTGCACCAGTATATCATTGACGCACATGGCCACAGCATCCTGGCCAATGGTATCATGCCTGTCCAGCATGAAGGCCAACCGAAGCTTAGTTCCTACCCCATCGGTGCCGGAAACCAGCACCGGCTCCTTATATTTGCCGGTATTCAGGGCAAACAGGCCGCCAAAGCCCCCTAAATCCCCCAATACCTCCGGGCGATAGGTTGCCTTAACACTGTCCTTGATAAGCTTTACAGAGTAATTGCCGGCATCAATATCCACACCGGCGTCACGGTAAGTCAGCTTTTCTTCCATTGTAGCCTCCATAAATGTTATTTCTTCTTTTTTCTCGTTTCAAAAATGTATTTATCCACCTCAGCCGGGGACTGGGACTTCTGCTCAATCGGATATCCTCCATTAAAGCAGGCGAAACACATATTTTTTGGATTAAGCAGCGGCACGCATTTTTTTAGTCCCTCCAGAGACAGGAAATGCAGGGAATCAGCCCCTATATATTCCCGGATCTCCTCCACGGACTTAGTAGCCGCAATCAGCTCCTTACGGGCCGAGGTATCAATACCATAGAAGCAGGGGAAGCCAATAGGCGGTGAACTGATAATCATGTGCACCTCCTTGGCACCGGCGTCCCGCAGCATTTTGACGATTTTACCACTGGTGGTTCCCCGCACAATGGAGTCATCAATTACGATTACAGACTTGTCTCTGACCACAGATTTTACGGGATTAAGCTTCAGCTTTACCGCCGTATCCCGCTGCTTTTGACTGGGCTGGATAAAGGTCCGGCCAATGTACCGGTTCTTGATAAGGCCGCTGACATAGGGCAGTCCCGCCTCGTAGGCATAGCCTGAGGCCGCCACATTACCGGAGTCAGGAACGGAAATTACAATATCCCCCTTGCATTTTGCCTCCCTGGCCAGAATTCGGCCCATCTCAAATCGGGATTCGTGAACGCTCTGACCATCAATTACGGAATCTGGACGGGCAAAATATATAAATTCAAAAACGCACATGGAAGGCTTGGCCTTGGCAAAGCGGTGGGATTCCAGACCATTTTCGTCAATAACCACCATTTCACCCGGCTCCACATCCCGGATAAACTCCGCCCCCACCACGTCCAGGCCGCAGCTTTCAGAGCTGAGGACATAGCCCCCGTCCTCCAGGCGGCCGATACATAACGGGCGGAAGCCCTGGGGATCCCTGGCACCAATCAGCTTATCCTCAGTCATTATAGTAAGGCAGTAGGCACCCTTGATTTTCTTTAGACTATCAATGATTTTTTCTTCGATGGTAACCTTTCTGGAACGGGCAATCAGGTTGACAAACACCTCTGAATCAATGGTGGTCTGAAAGATGGTACCGTTTTCCTCCAGCTTTTTGCGGATTTCACCGGCATTGGTGAGATTACCGTTATGGGCCAGGGCAATCTTGCCGCCGGAATAGGAAACCATTAGTGGCTGAGTATTGGCCAACAGGCTTGAACCGGTAGTGGAGTACCGGACATGGCCAACGGCAATATACTGATTTTCCATTTGAGGTATCTGATGACGAAATACCTCACGAACCAGGCCCATGCCCCGGCTCACATCCATCCAGGCTCCATCCGTCACAGCAATACCGGTGCTTTCCTGACCGCGATGCTGCAAGGCAATAAGCCCATAATAAGTCAATTCGGAGACATTGAAGCTGCGGGAGTAGACGCCAAAAACGCCGCACTCCTCCTTCATCTTGTCTTCTTCAAAATCAATCACTATACAATCATTCCTATCTCAAATATAAAATCAAACCCTATATCAGCTTTTAGCGAACCTCGCCGGTTAATCTCTTAAGGATTTCCTTGTATGCATCCTCCACATTGCCCAGGTCGCGACGGAAACGATCCTTGTCCAGCTTTTCCTTGGTTACAGAATCCCAGAAGCGGCAGTTGTCCGGAGAAATCTCATCTGCCAAAATAATTTTGCCATCCTTATCGCGGCCAAATTCCAGCTTAAAGTCAATGAGATCAATATTCTTGGTCTTGAGATAATCAACCATAATCTTATTGATCTTCAATGCCTGAGCCTCAATTTCATCCAGCTCCTGGGCAGAAGCCAGCTTGCAGGCCAGTACATGATAACGGTTAACCATTGGGTCACCCAAATCATCATTCTTGTAGCAAAGCTCAATAACCGGCATGGACATAGGAGTTCCCTCCTCCAGGCCAAGCCGCTTGGCCAGGCTGCCGGCAGCCACATTACGGATAATAACCTCCAATGGAACGATATCCAGCTTCTTAATCAATACGTTACGGTCATCCATAACCTCAATAACGTGATTGCTGATACCCTCTTTTGCCAACAAATCAAAGAAGAACATGGTAATCTTGTTGTTCATGATACCCTTATCCACAATTGTACCCTTCTTTGCACCATTACCGGCAGTAGCATCATCCTTGTAGTAGCAAATCAGCTGGTCCGGATTGTCAGTAGCGTACAAAATCTTTGCTTTGCCTTCGTAGATTGCGTTCTTCTTTTCCATTGTTTAAATTACCTCCAATTTAAATAAAACATATGAATATATAACAAGCCCTCCATTCCCTGTACGGGATTGGGTCAGGCAAGCTGACGGTGAGGTGTGTCCCTGCTTGTTGAATGAGACTTATTCAGCGGTATATTTATACGCCCACTGAATGCAGCCAAATTAATCCAGGGCTTTGCGGACGTATCCAAGAGGCAAAGCCTATTGGTTAATACGTCCCATGCGAAAGTGTCCTGCAAAGCAAGACCATGGTCTTAGCTGAGCAGCTGACACTGACCGCTATGGGTGCTTTCCACCTAAGAGAAGGGAGACTGAGCACCCCTTCGCGTGGGGTTAAGCCTTGTTGAGCTGCTGCTCCACACGCTTGGCCTTTGCTTCAACATCGGAAACCATTTTTTCTCTGTATTTAACCAGCTTATCCTTTATATCGTCATCGGAAAGGGCAAAAATTTCGGCAATAAAAATGGCGGCGTTTTTTGCTCCGTTAATAGCCATAGTAGCCACAGGTATGCCCGAAGGCATCTGAACAGTACTAAGCAATGCATCCATGCCGTTCAAGGAAGTAGCATTTATAGGTACTCCAATAACCGGCAGGGTAGTATAACTCGCAATAACGCCACCTAAGTGTGCTGCAGCCCCCGCTGCTGATATGAATGCTCCCACACCTCGTTCAGGTGCAGTAGACACTATTTCTTTAACCTTGGCCGGGGTACGATGAGCCGATGCCACAGTAACCTCTGACTCAATGCCAAACTGCTTTAAAAGCTCATAGGCCGGCTTCAGGATTGGCCAATCTGAATCGCTTCCCATAATAATGGATGCTTTCATTTAGTTCTCAACTCCTCTGTTAAAAAAAACATGACAGACGACAACTTACCCATACAATATATCATCAAAAATAAAACACTGTCAACGAAAAGGAGCCCATTATCTCCTTTGTCAACAGTGTTTCAATTAGTTTAAATTGATTGGTATTAACATGCAGCCTTAATAGGTGACTTTTCTACTAAAATCCTGCCCAAATAATAATCAGTTAAATGGTATTCACGATCATGACTGCCTGCCGAAATCATTCGCGCTGCCCTAAAATCATCCATATCAGGAACCACATTCTGACCGGCAGCATTGTAGATGGCAATGACCATGCCGTTAACCAAATCCATGAATACTACCTTATCGGCCCCTACACCATGGCGGAAGGAAGCCAGCTTACGGATGGACTCGCCGTTCATCAGGGATTCCCGGTAGTCCATTACCAGGTATTTCAAGTTATTTATATCCAAGCCATATACAATCTGCATAGCCATTACCTCCTTAGCTTTGATGGTTTTATTATAACAGGCACATTTTACATAAAATATGAAAATATTGCTGTTTATATTGTAAAAAATGCTATAATGTATAGGAAATATTACAGAACTGTGAGGTACTCCTATGACTGCTTATGAAAAGAAGGGCTTCCTGCACCAGCATTTTCGTATCTTTCACCTAAAGGATACTGCCATGAAGGAAATCCCCTTTCACTATCACGACTTTCATAAAATCATTATATTTATAGACGGTGAAGGCCAGTACATCATTGAAGGAAAAAGCTATCCGCTGAAGCCAAGGGATATCCTCTTTGTCAGTGCCGGGGAAATTCATCGCCCCGTTACCTATCCCGGCAAATTGTACGAGCGCATCGTTATATATGTGTCCCAGGAATTTCTGACCCATTGGAATACCACCACCTGGGAGGAGTCGAAAAACGACCTGTCGGAGTGCTTTAGGCTGGCCCGGAGCACCTCCAGTGTTATGCATATGCCCAAGGGGACAGAGCATGACCTGCTGTTCCACATGAAAAAGCTTGAGCGGGTGGATAAGGGTGAGGGCTTTGCCAACCAGCTATATACTGAAATTCTCTTTATTGAATTCATGATTTTACTGAACCGGGCCCTCCAAAGCAATCAGCTGGACAAGCTGCACGACGCCACCTATGACCCAAAAATTCAGCTGGTACTGGAATATATCAATTCCCATCTGGAGGAGGAGCTGACTGTGGATCTGCTGGCTGATACGGCCTTTGTCAGCAAATACCACCTAATGCGAAAATTCAAGGCGGAAACCGGCTACAGTGTCCATCAGTATATTACCAGCAAGCGCCTGCTGTTGGCCAGGGAGCTGCTCACCACCACCAGCCAATCCATTACAGATATCTGCTTCCAATGCGGCTTCCGGGATTATTCTTCCTTCTCCCGGGAATTTAAAAAGCATTTCAGGGTTTCGGCCAGAAAATTTCGTCAGGAATAATTTTGCACTTAAAAGCCCCCGGCTTTCTCCTAATCAGGATAAAAGCCGAGGGCTTAATTTAATACCTCATCATGGCTGACAACGGAAATTCATTAGTTCCTTAGCCTGAAATTACTTACTGCCTCACGGAGGCTATCAGCTATTTCAGATTGCTGCTTGCTGATATCCGTAACATCACTGACGGAATCAGATACGTCATTAACTGCATCGGTAACCTGAATTGTAAGGGCAGCCGTGGACTGGGCCGAATTGGCTATCTGGGCTATAGCCTTATTAACCTGCTCCATGGTTCCATTTACATTGCTGCTGGTTTCAGCAATCTTTTGGGAAACTGCCCGGAAGGTTTCCGCATCAGCTCCGTATTGCTCAGCCACCTTGGTAAACTCAATATATTGAGGAGCCACAGTCTCATTCAGGAACTTCAATATCTGTTCCGCATCGCTGGACAGCGTTGCCACAGCACTCTGAACTGCATTTATATTTTGCTGGATTTCCTCCACTGTATCAGCCGTTTCCTTGGCCAGCTTGCCAATTTCCATGGCCACTACAGTAAAGCCACGGCCCGACTCACCGGCACTGGCTGCCTCTATGGAGGCATTCAGGGACAGGAGATTTATTTGCTTGGCAATACCGGAAATAGTGGCTGCCATGGTTCCCACCTGCTCCACCGTCTTCGATTGTTCAATGGATGCGGCCAGCTTGGCACTAAACTCCTTTGCCAGCTTTTCCGCTGAAAGACTGGCCTCTGTAGAGTTTTTCTCTACCTCCTTGGCTCTGACGCGAATTTCTTCTGCCTGCTTAAGGGCATGTGTTGCCTCACCGGACAATACATTGGCAGCTTCGCTTACGCTGTCCACCGAAGCATTGACCTCTTCTGTTGCCGAGCTGGCATTCATCATTGCCTCATTTATGGACGACATCTTCTGCTGGATAATATCCATTCTGGCATTAAGCTTATCGGCGGACGTTCCCAGGGTGCTGCTTGACTCGCTCATGCTGCCTGAATGGTCGGAAATCATCTTAATAACATTCTTGGTCTGACGGTACATCCGATTAATCGCGTTGCCCAACCGGCCGATTTCATCATTGGACTTTGCTGTAACCTCAGAACGGGCATAATTACCATCTGCCAGATCCTCAGCAAACTTTTGGTCTACCCCAATCCGGGTGGCATAGCCTGAAACGGTATAATAAGCCGCAAACATCAGCAGCAACAGTACCACAAAAGCAATGCCTGCCAAGGTAAGCAGCAGGCCATAGGCTCCGGCATACAGATCGCTCTTGGAAATAACCACACCAAGATGCCAGTTTATATCCGGTACAGTCTGATAATAAACGATCATGGTATCCCCATTTTCGCTTTCAAACTCCGTCCTGCCATCCTGGGTTGCAGAAACCATCTCCTTCATAGCCGCTGCCAGCGATGGATTGGATTCATTGATGGCGTTAGTTTCACCGTTCAGCTTTGCCTCATCCACACCGGCAATATAGGTACCATTTTCCGAGGTCAGGATGGCATAGCCCTTGCCATTAATATGAATCTTCTTCACCATTTCCGCAATGGAGGCCAATGAGATATCAAGGGTTACATTACCAATATATTGTCCTGCTTTCCCCTCTGAATACATAGGTGCTGAATAGGTTACCATCATGATTTTTGCCGCCGGATCATAATATGGCTCCGTAAGGGCTGCATCACCATGCTTGGCGGCCTTGCCCAGCTTGTACCAGTCGGTTGGTATGTAGTCACCGCTTTCCTGTACATAATTAAAGGAGGTCTTTAGGGTGCCGTTATCCCGGAAGACAAAGGGACATACATACATATCCGTTGGTCTGTAGGCGAAGGGCTCAAACCAAACGCCGCCGCCATTGGCCATTTCCTCATCATTTAAGGACTTCACAAGGTCGTTGGCCAATTCCTGCTGGGACTCCTTCAGATAATCGTACTCCATGGCTGCGCCCATATTCTCACAGATAAGCTTCATACGGCTCAGGCGCTCATGAATATCAAAAGCATTGGCCTTAATGGTCTGATTGGTACTGTGTTCTGTCAGCTCAGAAATGTTACCAAAGGAATTGTAACCTGCCAAGGCCGTGATAATTATAAGCCCTATCACAATAGGCGGAAGCAACGATAGGCACATTTTTAACTTGACGCTACGGAATTTACCGGAAAATTCATCCTGCATAATACCACCCCTAATCATTTTTTATTTCTCTATTCAACTATTCGACAGGAAATATTTTTTTCCTTTTTTAAACCCAAAAAAACTCCCACAACCAATATATTGTATCCAACACTGGGGGAGCCGGAGCTCCCCCATGAATAAGACTCATGCTATTGGTCATGGGAATTTGTTACTAAAAAGCTAGGTATTACTTGGCCATAAGCTCAGCAATCTTGTTGGCAAAGTCCACCGGGTTGTCAGGCATAATCCCTTCGATGATAAGGGCCTGGGTATACAGCAGATCGCAATAATCCTTAAAGTCCTGGCTGTCCTTGCCGGCAGAATGCAGGTTCTGCAGCCGGGTAAACAGGGCATGATGTGGATTAATCTCCAAAATACGCTTTGCCTTGAACATTGGATTATCCATAGCGGCGAAGGTGTGCTCCATGGACAGGGATGGTCCCTGGGCATCAGCCACCAGGCATACGGCACTGGACTTCAGACGGGCACTGACCTTAACCTCAGCCACCTTGTCGCCAAGAGCCTCCTTAATATCCTTAATCAGGTCGTCATTGGTCTTGGCCAGCTCCTCAGTTTCCTTCTTAACCTCCTGGGATTCAGCATCATCCAAATCCAGGTCACCGCGGCTGATGGACTGGAATTCCTTGTCAGCATAGGTACGGATAGCCTCAATGGCAAATTCGTCCACCGGATCAAGGAGATAGAGAACCTCAATTCCCTTTTCCTTCAACAGCTCCATCTGAGGCAGCTTTTCAATAGTAGCCTGGTCGGTACCGGTAGCATAATAAATCTTTTTCTGGCTTTCCGGCATACGCTCCACATATTCCTTCAGGGAAACGTTCTTCCCCTCCTTGGAGGATACAAAGAGCAGCAGCTCCTTCAGCTTGTTGATAATATCATTACCGGTAAACATGCTGTTATAAATACCAATCTTTAAGGACTTACCAAATTCGGCCCAGAACTTCTCATAGCCCTCACGATCCTTGCTGAGCTTCCTTTCCAGGGACTTTAATATGGTCTTTTCCATATTTTTGCCGATGGTCTTGAGCTCACGGCTCTGCTGCAGCAGCTCACGGGAAATATTCAGGGACAAATCCGGAGAATCCACCAAGCCCTTGACAAAGCCCAGATAATCAGGCAGCAGGTCCTTGCACTTGTCCATTATAAATACGTGACGGGAATACAGCTGAATGCCTGGCTCATAATCGGTGTGATAAAGGTTAAATGGGGCCTTGGAGGGGATATACAGAAGTGAGGTATACTCCACAGTGCCCTCGGCCTTGTTATGGAAGACCTCCATTGGCTCATCCCACTCATGGAACTGGGTCTTTAGGAACTTACTGTACTCCTCCTTGGTAATGTCGGACTTATTCTTGGTCCACAGTGGCTGCATGGAATTAAGGGTACGGACCTCGGTCTTCTTGATCTTCTCGGCCCCCTCTATTTCCTTGCCCTCTTCATCCCGGGGAGCTTCCTCAGTCTCAAAATTCATCTTGATAGGATAACGGACATAGTCGGAATACTTCTTTACCAAATTCTGGATATTCCAATTGTCAGTGAAATTTTCCTCAGCATTATCACCGTAGAAGTCCTTCCCCAGGGTAATGGTAATGGTGGTACCCCTGGTCTCCTTCTCACATTCCTCCATGGTGTAGGAGCCGTCACCGGTTGACTCCCAACGCACAGCCCTCTGCTCCCCGGCCTTACGGGTTACTACAGTAACCTTTTCAGCCACCATAAAGGCTGAATAAAAGCCTACGCCAAACTGTCCAATCAGATTTTCACTGATTTCCAAATTACCGGCCTGCTCCTTTTCCTGCTTTAGCTGCTCCAAAAAGGCCTTGGTGCCGGACTTGGCAATGGTACCCAGGTTTTCCACCACCTCATCCTTATTCATACCAATACCATTATCGGAAATGGTCAGGGTGTGGCTGTCCTTGTCAGGTACCAAAAAAATCTCATAATCCTCATTTCCCTCCAAAATATCCTTATTGGTCAGGGAAGCAAAATGCAGCTTGTCAATTGCGTCAGAGGCGTTGGAAATCAGCTCACGGAGAAATATCTCGTGATTTGTATAGATGCTGTGAATCATCAAATTCAGCAGCTGTTTGGTTTCCGCCTGAAATTCATGGGTTTCTTTTGCCATTGTAAAGACTCCTTTATATAAATATATTAATTGGTAAATTTTAGCACTCCCAACACATGAGTGCCAACTCACAAGTGAAATAAGACATCCAAAAGTCAAAAATGTCAAAAATTACTTCCCAACAGAAAAACAGAACCTGTACCTAATCGGTACAGGTTCCTTTATTTTCACAAAAAATTATTTTTTCTTTTTCTTCGGCAGCTTGGACAGCTCCAGGAACTGCTGATATTCAGAGGTAGGCCACTGCTTGAAGGTGGTCAGAGCTGCATTATAGGTGGCAATACCAGCCAGGGACAAATCCGGATTATCCACCAGGGAAATCATGAAATGGCCACCGAATTCACCAGGCATATAGGTCTTTATCATCTGGCTTTCAGTAGTTACAGTTTCCATGGTACCGGTTCCCGTAGTATCCACCTTGAGCTCCTTCGGGGTATAGCCGTAAATACCAAAGGTGTTTTCCGCCACCTCTACCACCCGGGTATTGACGAGGATATACTTATCGGCAAATTTATCCAGAATGGCCTTACGCTCCTCATCGGTTGCAGTACCTGCATTGGCCGGAATATCACCATCCTCGTAGGCATTTATCAAAATAACCCAGCCCTTCTTAATATTGTCGATATCACCCTCAAATATCAGCACATCGCCCTTGGCTTCCTCATCAAAGAAGCTGGCCGGAACCACATTTGGGGTGCTGGGACACATGATGGTGTAGCCATAGCGCTGGCTGGTATACTTTATTGGCAAAGAAACCTCCACTGTTGCAGCACCGTTCTCATCAGCAGCAACTGCCCCGGTTGCTGGTGCCGCCGATCCCTGCTCAGCAGACACCGATGACATAAAGGGCACCATAAGGAAGGCTCCCATCATTGCTGCCATAATTCCCTTAATCAATACTTTGTTTATTTTCATTCTTATCCCCCACAATTCCATATAATTTGAATTTCACTGTGGTCATTGTAGACCCGGATTTTAAAAAAATAGTGAAAGCAGTATTAAACATACATTAAAATCACTCAAAATATTCTATCAGCATTGTCAATGCCTTGTCAGCAGTTTGCTGTTTTATTTCCCGCCGACTGCCGGAAAAAAGATTTTTCGTTACGGTTATTCCTTTATCGCCGGCAATGGAAATGTAGACCAGCCCCACCGGCTTCTCCGGTGTGCCGCCCCCCGGTCCTGCAATACCGGTTATTCCAAGGCCAATATCGGCCCCCAAGCGTATCCTGACACCCTCCGACATTTCCCGTGCCGTCTCCTGGCTTACTGCCCCATGGTGCTTTAGGGTTTCCTCCCTAACGCCCAAATGTGACATTTTCACCCGATTGGTATAGGACACAATGCTGCCCAGCACATAGGCCGAGCTGCCGGCCACATCGGTCAGCCGGCTGGTCAGCAGGCCTCCCGTACAGGATTCCGCACAGGCAATTGTTTTATTTGCTGCCAGCAGGCATTTTCCCGCCTGCTCCTCCAATACTTCACGCATAAGCTTACTCCGCCCGTTCTCCCACCAGATCCTCGGTAAAGCCCTGAAGAATACGAACCTTTACCACATCACCAATTTTACTGGTGGTATCATCCTCAATATATACCAAATCATCCACATCATCGGCCTGACGATAGGAACGCCCATAGGCTGTTCCCTCATCCGTATGGCCCTCCACAATTACCTCCATTACCTGACCCACCAGGGATTCATTTATCTCCTGGGAAATCAGGCTCTGTATGGCCTTTATTTCATGGTATCTGTCCTGCATGACAGCCTCGGGCACCTGGTCATCCATGGCGGCTGCCGGAGTATCCTCCTCCCTGGAATAGGTAAAGAACCCGGCGTGATCAAACCGCTGCTCCTGAATAAATTCCTTTAATTCATTGAACTGCTCCTCGGTTTCCCCGGGGAACCCCACGACAAAGGTGGAACGAATTACCACCCCCGGCACCCGCTGACGAAGCTTGTTCAGCAGCGCAACAATCTGCTCCCTGGTATCAGGTCGGCGCATTTTCCTGAGTACCTCATTGCTGGCATGCTGTAATGGAATATCCACGTATTTTACTACCTTTTCCTCAGAGGCCATAACATCGATTACCTCATCACTAAGGAACCTTGGATAATTATATAGGCTTCGGATCCACATGATGCCCTCTACCTTACAGAGCTCCCGCAGCAGCTGGGCCAGCCTTGGTTCCCCATAAAGGTCGTGGCCATAATTGGTGGTATCCTGGGCAATCAGAACAATTTCCTTGACCCCGTCAGCCGCCAAAGCCTTGACCTCTGCCACTATATCCTCCAGCCTGCGGCTGCGGAACCGGCCCCGTATCAGGGGTATGGCACAAAAGGCACAGCGGTTGTTGCAGCCCTCAGCAATCTTTACATAGGCCGTATGCTTTGGCGTAGTGGGAATACGCGGCACAGAAGCATCATAAATGATTTCCTCCTCCCCCTTTACCACCAGCCGATTGCCCTTCATGGTTTCATCAATGACCTCAGTTACCCGGTTCCAGGCCTCGGTTCCAATGATACCATCGGCCTCCGGCAGCTCATCCAGCAGCTCCTGACCATACCTTTGGCCCAGACACCCGGCAATAATCAGGCTCTTACAATGGCCCTTCTCCGGCTCCTTGTATTCCGCCATCTTCAAAATGGTATTTATGGACTCTTCCTTGGCAGACTGGATAAAGGCACAAGTATTCACAATCAGAATATCCGCCTCTGCCGGATCGTTTACCAGTTCAATTTCCCGCTCCCTAATAAGTCCCAACATTACCTCTGTATCTACCAAATTCTTGGAACAGCCAAGACTGACAAATCCTGCTTTCAAGCTTTACCTCCTAAACTATCTCCCAAATCGTACCTCTTTAAGCCAGCGATCCAATAATTTTCTGCGTTCATTGACAGGATAGTCCGCCAATTGTTCATATAAAACCACATTCTTGCCGGCAAAATGCTTGGCCGCCACCAGGGAGCCATTGGCCGACATAAAATAAAAGCCCCCATTCATCATGGCCAATTGCGGCTCGTCCGTCAGCATCCAATTAACAAATTCCTTGGCATTATCTTCGTTAGGACCGTTTAACAGCAGGCCAATTCCCGTAAGAGTATATGCCGTACCCTCCACAGGATAGATTAGCTTCAGTGGATATCCCTCCCCGATATAGCGCAGGGCCTCACTTTGAACCACGATGGATATATCCGCCTCACCCATGCCGGTCATCCGGGCCGGGGTGGACAAATACTTGGCGTACTGTACCACGTGGGGATGAAGCTGCTTCATATAGGTCAAGGCATTCTCCTCGCCATATTGGGCCACCATAAACATATAAATATTGGCAGCATTGTCCGCAGCCATAAAATCCGTAATTCCCAGGCGATAATCCTGCAATTGCCCCAATTCGGTCCAGGAAGCGGGAATATGAGGCAACCGCTTCATATAGTCCGTATTTATACAAAATACCACCGGATCATACCACAGGCCTGTCCAAAAGCCCTTGTCATCCTTAAGCCGGTCGCTGACCACATCACCATGCTCAGAAATATAGGGCAAAAGCCAGCCATTACTGGCGGCTCTGCGCAATAACCGGCTGTCCGTCATAATAAGGTCTGCCTTGCCGGTATCCTTTATTTTATTTGCCAGTTCATCCTCCGTCATAGGAACGAAGGTGACCCGAATCTTATGACTTTTTTCATAGGCCTCTGCCAAAGGGGCCACGTTCTCCGCCGGCAGGGTCGTATAAACGGTAATACTGCCCCGCAGACGGCTTTCATCATAGCTGGTATCCCCATTGGTAAAATACAGGGCACAAAAAATAGACCCAACAATCATAAGAAACGAGATGGTGAGCAACATCGAATATCTTTTCATACACTATTCACCATTGATTTTATTACTCTCAATCATGAGCTGATAAGGCGTCGCAGAAAGCTCCGTGCAAAACGATATTTTGCACTGCGCCCTTACAACTAACACTAAGCTCCCACTGCGCCGTAGGCTTGTGCTCGCTAAGTGTTCGTAGTAAAAAATCGGACTGTATTGGCCAGTCCGATTTATTTGAACCCCATTATTTGTTTGAGCGCATCCACACCGGAATATCAATCCCATTGGCCTTGTAGAAATCCTGCTTAGGTACGCCAATATTCGCAGCATTAGCCCCCTGATTGCCAAAGACCGGAACACGCATGCCGGTTTGCTGTGGCTGGGACTGAGGCTGGCCCTGCTGCGGAGACTGTGGCTGCTGGCCCTGCAATATGTTAGGCATTTTCAAAGGCTGGGCAGCATTGGTCTGCTCGGACTCAAAGCTGGTTGCCACAACGGTAACACGAATCCGGTCACCCATAGTATCATCCACGGAAACACCCCAGATAATATTTGCATCCGGATGGGCCTCGGCAGTAATGCTCTGACTGGCCTCATTAAGCTCCATCATATTAAGGTGGGAGTGCTCACCCACAAAGTTGATGATAACCCCTCTGGCACCGCTTACAGATACCTCCAGCAATGGAGAATTAACGGCCTCCCTAAGGGCAATCATAGGTGCATTGTCACCGGAGGCCTCACCGATACCCATGAGAGCCGGACCGGCATTGCTCATGACGGCCTCCACATCTGCAAAATCCAAATTTACATAGCCTGACTCATTAATCAGGTCAGAAATACTCTGTACACCCTGACGAAGAATATCGTCAACTTCCTTAAAGGCATCTCTGAAGGAGGTTGACTTGTCGATAATATTCAAAACCTTTTCATTTGGAACCGTAATAATGGTGTCCACCCGCTGACGCAGGGCCTCAATACCGGCCTCAGCCCGCTTGGAGCGCATCCGCCCCTCGTAGGAAAATGGACGGGTTACCACACCTACAGTCAAGGCACCAACCTGCTTGGCACACTCTGCCACCACAGGTGCCGCACCTGTACCGGTACCGCCACCCATTCCGGCAGCAATAAACACCATATCCGCACCCTGCAGTGCTTCCAATATTTCTTCACGGTTTTCCTCAGCGGCCTTTGCCCCCACCTCCGGACGGGCACCGGCACCCAATCCGCGGGTAGCCTTGCCGCCTATCTGAATGCGAACGGACGCCAGGGACTGGGATAAAGCCTGGGCATCAGTATTTACAGCAATAAACTCAACGCCCTTTACTCCGGCATTAACCATACAATTCACCGCATTGCTGCCGCCGCCGCCGACGCCAACAACCTTTATTACGGCCTTGTCATCAAAATCAAAATTATCAAACTCTATTGGCACGCAAAATACCCCCACACATATATTTTACTTCGTAAACATTATCCGATGTTAATGGGACGCACAAGCAAATGAGCTTCGCCCTTTTGATACGTCCGCATGGTAATGGATAAAGCCAGACTTAATCAGGCTGGGGTCTAAAGCCCCCTCTGAACAAGCCTCCATTTTATCAACATACTCATACATAAAGCATTATAACATTTATCCATTGCAAAATCCATAGAAAACTCCGTGCAAAATGATATTTTGCACTACGCCCTTACACGAAATCTAAATTAATGCTTTTTAAGTAAATGCTGACGAATAAAACCAAGGTTGTTAAATATTCGCAGACCAAATGCCAACAAGGCCACATAGTATAAATCAATACCCAGCCTGTCACCTACATAAACCAGAAAGGCCGCCATCAGCGAATTGGTAAAAAATCCGGAAATAAATATTTTATCATCAAAGGTTCCATCACAGGCCGCCTTGATACCGCCAAATACCGAATCCATGCAGGCCATCAACGCCACTGAAAACAGGCTTGAATATCCTGCCGGAATGCCAAAGGGAAGCAAATAACCCAAGGTTCCGCCTATCAGGAGACCTACTGCTGCATAAATCATTTTGTCTCCTCCTTTTTTGCGGACGGCACAGCCACCTTATATTTGGCGGCAGCCTTGTATGCCGGAATCCATACGTTATCCATAGGCTGGATATTAAGGCTTATACCCCATACCTTAAGGGAATCAGCCACTCCCCCACGCATATTTATGGCATTCACCAGATTATCCTTTTCTCCGATGGCCCGAATTTCAAAGGGTGGGGCTGACCGCACATTATTTACGGATATGGTGGGCCCGGCACAGCGGATTTCCGAATTGGCCGTCAGCCGCTGTCCGTTTATGGACAGTGCCTCGGCACCAGCCGCCCGCAGCTCATTTACCACCTTCAGGATGTCCTCATCATGGACCAGGTAAAGATTGGGGTCATTTTCCATCTTCGCCTTTTTGGCACTGTCATCAATGGTAATAATCACCCCTGGTCCTTCCAGTGGTGTCATACCGGAAATCATTAAAATATCATCCGATATTTTCTCGGACTTGGCAGCACCGGACATTCCCTTTAAATCACGATTTTCAGCTTCCAATTCCTTATTTTCTACCTCAGCCTGATGAAGTCGGGCAGCAAGCTCCTCCACCCTCTGGGTCGGTTGGGAAGCCCGGATGTCCTCTGTACTCTTAAACTGGACAACCAGCATAAAACCTAGAACCATGCAAACGCAGGCAATAGACAATCGCCCTTTTTCAAAATGCATTTTTATCCTCCTATACCAACTATTCCTTTAGCTTAATGGAATAGGATCCTTCAAATCTGGCATCCACATATTCTATAGGATGCTTTGCCTGTTTTACCTCCCGGTTGACACTTTCCGTTATTTCCAGCTTTTTCTGAAGACTGTCCAGACCACCCATTTTCAGCAGTACGGAGCGATTCATATAAACCGTGACATTGGCCGGATCCATAATATTAATCTCCGCAATACTGACAGATGTATCATAATCCAGCTTTTCAAGGTAATTCAAAACCTTATCAAGCTGCTCATTATTCACTACATCCCCCACAAAAAGATTAGAAACCTCAACACCGCTTACAATAGGTACAGGCACCTGGGCCAGGGTTCGATGTGCATCCAGAATTACACCACCGCGGCCAACCTCCAAATAACCATAATCGCACTTGATCATCGCCAATGGAATACGTTCTATCACCTGAATATCCAAGGCATCAGGAAATCTGCGCTTCACGATGGCCTGATCCACCCGGATGTCCTTCGCCATAGTCTGCATAATCTCATCAGTGGCCAATTGGAAAAGATTTTCTCCCATATTAATACCGGATATACGGATGACCTCATCGTCGGATATATAAGAATTACCGTGAACATAAACATGCTTCAGTACAAACACCGGCGACAGGGCAATGGCAATAAAGGCCAAGAACGCCGCCAAAAGACCCAAAACACGGACTATTCCCTTCCGGGTAATCATTTTCCTCTTGGCCTTATCTCCATTTTCTGTCTGCCTTGACGAAGGATTGTCCTTCAGTTGTGCAGATTTTCCCACATTACCTTTAATCACCGTACTGTCAATTAAATCTTCCCTGACAGCCTCCCCGGCCATTAAAGGCTTATATTCCATTGTATTATCGATGTGTTCCTTATTATCGATATCATCGCCATTCATCATTATCAGTCCTCAAAACCGGCCATAAAGAGAATTTTCTCACAGAGCTCAGGAAATTCAATTCCGGCTGCCCGTCCCGCATCAGGAACCAGGGAGGTTTCCGTCATACCAGGTACGGTATTTACCTCGATGGCATAAGGCTTATTTGCCTCACTGAGCATAAAGTCCACCCGGGCCACACCACAGCAGCCACATACGGCAAAGGCCCGCTTGGCAATGGCCTGAATTTCCTCTGTAAGCCCGTCACTGAGGGGAGCAGGAATAATATGCTGGGAAGCCCCCACCTTGTATTTGTTCACGTAGTCATACCAGCCCTCAGAGGTGGTAATCTCAATAATCGGCAGAACCTCCTGCTTTTCCTCATTGCCATATACAGCCACCGTCAGCTCCCGGCCCTTGATATATTCCTCCACCAAAACTGCGTTATCATATTTAAAGGCCTCATTAAGGGCATCCTTCAGCTCCTTGGCCTCCTTAACAATGACCACACCGATGCTGGAGCCCTGGGCCGCAGCCTTAACCACCACCGGAATGGAGAATTCCGCCTGAATGTCCTTTACCAAATCCCGCTGCTTGTGCTCAAAACGGAAATAGGTATGGGAACGGGGCGTAGGCACATCCCCGGCCTGAAAGAAACGCTTGGTGGCTACCTTATCCATGGTAACAGCCGCCGCACACACCCCGGAGCTGGTATATGGTATCCCCAGCATTTCCAGGGTGCCCTGAATAATGCCATCCTCACCGAATTTGCCATGGAGGGCATTAAATACAAAATCAGCCTTCATTTCCCTGATCTGGTCCACAAAGGTTTCCGGAACCAGCTCCAGGCCCACTGCGTTATAATTCCTGGACTTCAATGCATTTAAAATAGCTGTACCGCTGCGACGGGAAACCTCCCCCTCACTGGAGGGCCCGCCCATAACAACAACAATTTTCTTATTCATAAAAAAACTCCCACGTTTTCAAATTTATTTGTTTAAGAGGTCAACCAGCTCTTCACCGCACTTAACAATATCACCGGCCCCCATGGTCATGATAAGGTCTCCCGCCTGGGCAATGGATTTAAGGTAGGCGGCAATTTCCCCCTTGTCCTTGATGTAAATCGTTTTCTGCCCGGTCTGCTCAGCCACTTCCTTCACCAGCAGCTCACCATCTACCCCCGGTATGGGGTCCTCACCGGCAGAATATACATCAGTCAATACCAATAAATCAGCTTCGGCAAAGCAGCTGCCATAATCCTTTTGCAGCAGCTGGGTACGGCTGTAACGATGGGGCTGGAAGGCGCACACCAGCCGTTTTGGCTGGGTCTGACGGGCAGCCTTTAAAGTGGTGGCAATCTCTGTAGGGTGATGGGCATAATCATCCACCACCCAGACTCCATTAACCTTGCCCTTGGTCTGGAAGCGGCGCTTGGCACCATTAAACATGGTAAGGCCCTCGGCCATTTGGGTCACAGACTGTCCCAGGGTTATACCCGTTACCACGCAGGCCATGGCATTAAGTACATTATGGCGGCCAGGAATATTCAGCTTAACTGTGCCAAGGTTCTCCCCCCTATGCATAACATCAAAGGAGGTACCGCTGGCATCCGCCTGGATATTGGCCGCCATATAATCTGCCTCGTGATCAATGGCATAGGATACAATCCGGCGATTAACCTGTTTAACAATATTTCTGATATGTTCATTGTCAAAGCACACAACGCCCCAGCCATCCTCCCGGATCTGATTCAGGAACTGGGTAAAGGCCTTGATAATATTTTCCATGGTGCCGTAATGATCCATATGGTCGTTTTCCACATTGGTAACGACGCCAATATACGGATAATACTTCAAGAAGGTACCATCGCTTTCATCCGCCTCGGAAACCAGATAATCGCTTTTGCCAAGCTTGGCGTTGCTGCCCAAATAATCTACCTCACCACCAATAATAATGCTGGGTGATACTCCCTCATAATCCAGGGCAACCCCCAGCATGGAGGTGGTGGTGGTTTTTCCATGGGCACCGGCAACGGCAATCCCCTTGGAATTATTTATCAAAAATGCATTTACATCAGACCGATGAAGGCGTTTCAGTCCCAGGCGTTTGGCCTCCACCACTTCAGGGTTTTCCTCGCGAATGGCACTGGAAACCACAATTGCCTCGGTGTCCTTCACATTTTCTGCCCGCTGACCAATATAAATTTTGGCCCCCAAATCCTTGAGGATACCTGTCATAACGGACTCCTTTACATCTGAGCCGGAAACACTGTATCCCTTTTCCACCAGTATCTTGGCCAGAGCACTCATGCCAGCCCCGCCAATACCTACAAAATGAACCTTCTTAATGCCTGTAAGCATATAATACTTCCCTTCAAAAAATTATTTTTGTTTACTACGGGCTAACTCAATAATCATTTCCGCGATAGTGTCCGCTGCCTCCGGATGACCCAGACTATGGCTTCTGTGGGCCATGTCCTGCAATTTATTTTCATCAGACAGCAGCTCTTCAATGGTGGAAATCAATATTTCCGGACTGATATCCTTATTGAGAATTACCCGGGCAGCCCCTACCTTTTCGATGGCCCGGGCATTGAATTCCTGATGATTTTCTGCCGCATAGGGATAAGGTATCAATACCGCCGGTATTCCCTTGGCCGTAAGCTCGGCCAGCCCCGTGGCACCAGCCCGGAATACGGCCAAATCAGCTACGGCCATGGCCTGAGGCATATTGTAAAGGTAGGGATATACCTTAAGATTGGGGAATTTAGCCAAATCCAGGCCCGCCTCGGCAATGCGCCGCATAATATCGTCGTGCTCTGCCTTACCGGTAGCATGAAGAATTTGCACCCGCTTGCTTCCGGCAAAATGCTTCAACACACCCACCATAGCCCGATTGATGCTGCGAGCCCCGCGGCTTCCCCCGGAAACCAGCACGGTTTTCCTGGATGGAGCCAAATCAAATATGCTGTAGCCAGGCTCCCGTTGGGTATTAACCACCTCATCGCGAATTGGATTTCCCGTAAAAATCACCTTGTCCTGGGGAAAATGCTTATTGGCCTCAATGGCCCCCGTAGCAATACGGGAAACGAAATTGGATAAAATTTTATTGGTGATACCGGGAACCACATTCTGTTCCTGAATGAGGGTAGGAATGCCCATTAGACTGGCGGCCATCAGCACAGGGCCGCATGCATAGCCGCCGGTACCAATTACCACATCGGGCCTGAAGGAGCGGACTATGCCCGCCGCCTTGCCTACACCCTTGACAGCCTTAAGTGCCCTGATGAAATTAGCCGGACTCAGACTACGTTTAAAGCCCTGTAAATCCACCGTCGTAAAGGGAAATCCCTCCTTGGGCACAATATCTGCTTCCAGCCCTTTACTGGTGCCCACATACAGAACCTCCAGATTATCTATTCTCTTTTGTAATGCCCGTATGATGGTAACGGCCGGATATATATGGCCGCCGGTACCACCGCCGGATACGATTATTTTCATTTAAGCAAATCCTTTACCAAATCCTTGAATACACGACCGCGTTCTTCAAAGCCTGAAAACATATCAAAGGATGCACAGGCCGGGGACAACAACACAGTCTGAGGAATACCGGCAATATTATGGGCGATTTCCACTGCCTTTTCCATGGAATATCCAGCCTCGTGAATATGCTCTCCAGCATAGCCGGCGGCTATGGCACATTCCTTAAACCGGGCAGCCGCATCGCCTACCAAAATCAATTCATCCACCCGTTCCTTCACCAAATTCATAAACTCCGTCAAATCGGTATGCTTGTCATCGCCGCCGGCAATGAGGATGAGATGACCATCAAAGCTCTCCAGGGCCTTAATGGCCGAATCCGTGTTGGTGGCCTTGGAATCATTGAAATAGGGTACACCATTGACAGTAGCCACCGGTTCGATACGATGCTCCACCGGCTCAAAGGACTTGAGGCTCTCCCCGATTTTAGGAAGGCGCACGCCGCCTAAGTAGGCAGCCGCAGCCGCCGCCAAGGCATTTTCAATATTGTGGCCGCCCTTAATCTTCAATTCATCGGTACGGCACAGCTTACAGGTCTGGCCATTCCAGGAAATGGTGAGCCAGCCATCGTTGACAAAGGCCCCCTCCTTAAGAATTTCCCTGCGACTGAAGAAGAACACCTTGCCCTTGGCCCGATTGGCCATATCGCGGGTCTTTTCGTTATCGTAATTCAGTACCAGAAAATCCTCCGGTCCCTGATTGGCAAACATTTTCTCCTTCATGGCCTGATATACCTCCAGACTGCCATGACGGACCACATGGTCAGGGGTAACATTCAGCACCACGGCCACATGGGGATTAAAGGTACTGGAGGCCTCCATCTGGTAGCTGGAAATCTCCGCTACAATACAGCTGTTTTCCCCAGCCCTGAGGGCCTCCTCGCAAAGGGGAATGCCTATATTGCCGCCTATACCGGCATTGGGATATCTGGTCTTCATCAGCTGACCCAGCAGACTGACTGTAGTGGTCTTGCCATTGGTCCCTGTTACAGCCAAAATAGGGGACTTGGCCAGATGGTAGGCCACCTCCACCTCGGTAGTAACCGGAATATTCCGCTTATAGGCTTCCTGAACCAGTGGTATACGAACCGGGACTGCCGGAGAGAGGATAACCATATCCACCCCATCCAAAAGGCTTGGCTCCTGCTTCCCAAATTTCAGCCGGACTCCGGCATCCCGAAGCTCCTGCATATTATAGCTTATATCAGCCTCAGCCTTGGCATCGCTGAGGGTCACATCAGCCCCCATGTTCTTGGCAATCTTGGCAACCGCATTGCCGCTGATACCAGCACCGATTACCAACACCTTTTTTCCCATGAACTCCATTTTCACATCTCCTATTTCCGACAATCAGCTTTAACCCCACGCTAACGGGTGCTAAGTCTCCCCCCCTAGGTGGTGGAAAAGCACCCATAGCGGTCAGTGTCAGCTGCTCAGCTAAGACCATGGTCTTGCTTTGCAGGACACTTTCGCATGGGACGTATTAACCAATAGGCTTTGCCTCTTGGATACGTCCGCAAAGCTCTGGATAAACTCGACTGCATTCAGTGGGTGTATAAATCTCCCACTGAATGAGTCTCATTAAATACCGAATATATATAATCCCAGACCCAGGGCTCCTGCTATGGCTCCCACAGTCCAGAAGGTCCAGACAACCCGGACCTCACTCCAGCCCTTCAGCTCAAAATGATGATGGATAGGGCTCATAAGGAACACCCGCTTACCGGTAGACTTAAAGGAAATAACCTGTATTATAACCGATAAGGCTTCACATACAAATATAAGACCAATTACAGCCAAAAGAATTTCTGTGTGGGTAAGAATACCAAGGGCAGCCATCACACCGCCCAAAGCCAGGGAGCCCGTATCTCCCATAAAAATCCTGGCCGGGTGATAATTAAATTTCAAAAAGCCCAGGCAGGCACCAATAGCAGCCGCCGATAAAATGGCCAAATCGGCCTTGCCCATGGCCCCACACACCAGCATGTAAAAGAATGAGGCCACCGCCACCGTACCGGAAGCCAGTCCATCCAGGCCATCAGTAAGGTTTACTGCATTAGTCGCACCCACCATTACAAAAAACAACAGGGCATAAAACCCATAGCCTAGATCAATATTACCGGCAAAGGGCACCCAAAGATCGGTTGGCAGCCCACCAAATATAGCTACCAAAGCCGCCATAATAATCTGCCCCAGCAGCTTCTGACGCGGCTTAAGACCTTCATTGTGCTTTCTGACTACCTTAATATAGTCATCGAGAAAGCCCAAAGCAAAATGACCTAAAATAACAAACACCGCCAGCATTATTTCTACGGTATGATTGGCAAATACCAGCGTGGAAAGCACCAATCCCAAAATAATCATCATACCGCCCATGGTTGGGGTACCACTTTTAGCCTGATGACTTTGGGGTCCCTCCTCGCGGATGGCCTGACCAAATTTCAGCTTGTGCAGCTGCGGTATAAGCCATGGCCCGGCAGCAATTACCAAAATAAAGCTTAGGGCAAGGGCAAAAGCTGCCCCCATTGGCAGGCTGCAAGGAGTACCTGCTATTGTAAAATCCAACATAATAAAGACAAAGCCTCCAAAAGATTAACCCATAACATATTTTTTGCAATCAAATAAGATCGATGATTGCTTCCATCTTCATCCCCCGTGAGCCCTTGAACAGCACTGTATCCTCGGGCTGAAGCAGCTCCTTCAGCTTGGCGGCTGCCGCCTCATGGCTGTCCACATGGAAAACATTTTCCATACCAGCGTCACTGGCCCCCTTGGCGATTTCCCGGCCCATGGTACCAAAGGCCACCAGAGCCACAGCACCACTTTGGGCCACCTGACGGCCCACCCTTTGATGAGCTGCCACCGAAACATCACCCAGCTCCAGCATGTCACCCAGTACAGCAATCCGACGTCCCTTGGTTATTTCCGCCAAAGTATTGATGGCGGCCTCCATGGACATTGGGCTGGCATTATACGCATCATTTATTACGTTATACCGGCCCACCCGTTTGGCCTCAAAGCGCATGCCGGTCATTTCCAAATTATCCAGGCCCCGCTGAATTGTCTCCGCATCCAGGCCAAGGGCGAAGCCGGCCCCGATGGCCGCCAGGGCATTGGATACATTGTGACGTCCCACCATAGGGAGGCTAAAGTCGCCTACCGGCCCATCCGTACCTAACCGACATTTAAAGGTAGTGGTATTAAGGCCCCCAACTACATCAAAGGCCTGTATATCTGCCTCTTTATCTATCCCAAAGGTAATGACCCGAACGCCACTATTGCATTTATCACGCATAGCCGCCGTATATTCATTATCATTATTCAAGATAACTGTACCGCCGGTCGGAATAGCCTCCACCAGCTCCGCCTTGGCCCTGGCAATATTCTCTATGGAGCCCAGCAGCTCCATGTGGGTTTCCCCTACGTTGGTTACTATGCCAATAGTGGGAGCCGCAACAGGAGCCAGGGCCTTAATCTGGCCCAGGCCACGCATACCGATTTCCACCACAGCCGCCCGGTGCGTCCCGTTCATATTAAGCAAGGTCATTGGCAAACCAATTTCATTATTATAGTTGGCCTGGGTCTTTAAAACAGGGAACCGGGCCGAAAGCACCGAAGCCGTCAAATCCTTGGTGGTGGTCTTACCATTGGAGCCGGTAATACACACCACAGGAATATCAAATTTCATGCGCCAAAAATGGGCCAGCTGCTGGTATGCCCTCTGGGTATCGGTGGCAGCCTTGATTACGGTGCCCCCCAGTCTGGCCTGTGGCATTGCATATTCACTGCTGACCAATACACCATTTGCCCCCAGCTTCAAGGCCTCCTCTGCAAAGGCTTCACCATTGAACCGCTCCCCCTTCAGGGCAACAAAGAGGCAGCCGGGCACAATTTTGCGGCTATCGGTAACAATTTCAGAAAACTGCTCCTGGACACATTCCAATATTTCCGCCCCACTCAGGGCCTGCTTCACGTCATTTAAAGAAAACTCAGGCATGCTCATTCTCCCATTTTTACTTTGATGGCCTCGGCAGCCACCTCTTTATCATCAAAATGAATTGTCTTATCCTTGAGAATTTGGTAATCCTCATGGCCCTTGCCGGCAATTACCACAATATCCCCCTTTTCCGCGATTTCCACGGCCCTGAAAATAGCCTCACGGCGATCAATAATGGCCTCGTGCTGCTTACGGCCTGCCGCCTGCTCAACACCTTCCACCACCTGACCGAGAATAAAGGAAGGGTCCTCGGTTCTGGGGTTATCTGAGGTGGCCACAATAACATCGGAAAGCTCCGCCGCAATCCGTCCCATAATTGGCCGCTTGGTCCGATCCCGGTCGCCACCGCAGCCAAAGACGGTAATAATACGATTATCACAAATCTGGCGGGCAGTATGGAGAATATTTTCCAGACCATCAGGGGTATGGGCATAATCCACAATAACAGCAAAGTCCTGACCACCACGAACCAACTCGAAGCGACCAGGTACACCGCTGAATTCCTCCAGGGCAGCCTTAATAATTGGCAGCGGGATTCCCTCGGCCATAGCCGCCCCTGCCGCCGCCATTACGTTATACACATTGAAAATCCCGGTAATCTTTAAATCCAAGGGCAGGGAGCCAAACTGCTGCTTTATATCGAATTTGGCACCGCTGGCCAATACCTGAATATTTTCGGCCTTCAGGGACGCCTCATGGTCAATACCGTAGGTAATATGACGGCAATGGGCGTGATCAAGCATGAACTGACCAGCTCCATCATCAATATTCACAACAGCCGTTTTACCATTTTTCACATTTGACGGACTGCTCACCAGCCCAAAAAGCTTGGCCTTGGCCAGCTTGTAGTTTTCCAGGGTCTTGTGATAATCCAGGTGATCCTGGGTGAGATTGGTAAATACTACCGTATCAAATTCCACGCCGGCCACCCGGTCCTGGTCCAGGGCATGGGAGGATACCTCCATAACCACATAATCCATGTTTTTCTCCAGCATCATATACATGGTATGCTGAAGCTCCACCACATCAGGAGTAGTATTATGAACAGGCAGCACCTCATCCTCGATCATGATCTGAATGGTGCCGATAAGGCCTACCCTAAAGCCCATCCTGCGCAGCATAGCCCGTATCATGTAGCTTATGGAGGTCTTGCCGTTGGTACCGGTTATGCCAATTACACGCATACGCCGGGCGGGATAATCATAAAAAAATGGCACAATAACCTTCAGGGCTTCCTTCAGCTTTGGCACCAGCAGTACATCCATTCCGGCAGGCATAGGAGCGTTCTCATTATCTGTAATAATGGCTGCAGCTCCCTTATCCCTGGCCTGGGGAATGAAATCATGACCATCCACATGGGCCCCTGCAATACATACAAACAGGGTTCCCTCCGTTGCTTTTCTGGAATCATGCTCTATATCCTTAATTACAGTTTCACTGCTTCCAATAATCTCTGCCCCTTCAATAAGGGCAGCCAGTGAACCCAATGTTTTTTCCATTAACGCTCCTCCTAATTTTAACCATAACATAACTAAGATATTATACCCCTAAAACAAGTATTTTTCTACTATTATATACTTATTTTAAGCCGTGGATTATTTTGCCAAAATCAAAAAGGGACCGCTTACGCAAATCCCTTTTTCACATGGTTTATTCTCTTAATTCTTGGCCTTGCTCCCTGCAAAATAATTCTCCTGCGGTACAGTCATCCCCAACTGGTTCACAGCTATTTCCTTTATTCGGGAATGAGACTTCAATTTTGCGTTTTCTACCTTAAGATCCTCGTTGCTTTTCTCCAGCCCACTGGCTTCGGCCTGGATACGGCCCACCTCGTACACCTCACTGGCCAGGCAGCTGCTGAACCACAAAATTAATCCATAAATAAGTGCACCTAATACGAACAAACATAATGCCTGCTTGCGGCGAGGATCCTCATGCGCATTACGCCTTACGACCCTACGCCGTATGATTTTTTGCTGCTGCTGAGGAAGTTCTTCAAAATATTCTTCTTCTACTAATTGACGGGCAAGCACACAATTACCTCCTTTCCATACCTGTAGCCTTACATCAGGCCAGTTTTTCCGCTATACGCAGCTTTGCGCTTTTAGCTCTTGAATTATGCTCCAATTCATCAGCCGAGGCCACGGCAGCCTTCACGAGCAATTTGATTTCCGGCTTATGGTTACATACGCACACCGGAAGAGATGGTGGACAAATACAGCTGCTGGACATCTCCCTAAGTACATTCTTGGCTATCCTGTCCTCAAGGGAATGAAAGGTTATAATCCCTATTCTGCCCCCTGGCCTTAAGTGCTTGACGGCCGTGCGGAAGGCTTCCTCCAAAATTCCCAGCTCATTATTGACCTCTATTCTGATGGCCTGAAAAATCCGCTTGGCCGGATGGCCCCCCTTGGCATTTCTCACTGCCGCCGGAACCGCTTTTTTTATTATATCTACCAATTCACCGGTAGTCCCTATTGGAGCATCCTTACGGGCTTCCACAATAAACTGGGCTATCCGCTTATACCATCGTTCTTCGCCATATTCCTTAAAAATACGGCAAAGCTCATCCATATCATAGCTGTTGACCACATCATAGGCCGAAAAATCCGCCTGCTGATTCATACGCATATCCAGAGGTGCATCCAGCATATAGGAAAACCCTCTCTCGGCTGTATCAAGCTGATGGGAGGAAACCCCCAGATCGAACAGAATGCCATCTACACTTTCTGCTCCCTGCTCACTTAGGATGCTTTCCAGATTGGAAAAATTACTGTTTACAATATCAACACGGCATCTGCAATCAGCCAACCGCTCCCTGGCAGCCTCTATGGCTGATATATCCTGGTCAATGCCTATTAAGCGGCCAGCTTCATTTAATCTGTCAGCAATCATTTTGGAGTGACCAGCCCCACCTAAGGTACAGTCCACATATATACCAGATAAATTGGTTACCAGGCCATTAACCGTCTCCTCAGGCATTACGCTTACATGATGAAATTTCTCACTCATTTGCTACCTCATATCCCCAGCTCGGCCAATGTTTCAGCTATAGCAGACACCGATGGAGTAATTTCCTCATTGTACTTAAGCCACTCATCCTTGCTCCAAACCTCAATACGGTTGGATACACCAATAAGTACCGCATCCTTTTTCAGGGCGGCGTGCTGACGAAGGGTGGCAGGTATCAAAAACCGTCCCTGCTTATCAAGCTCAACCTGGCGGGCACCGGCGAAGAAGAAGCGCACAAAGGCACGGGCCTCAGTTTTGGCTAAAGGTAGTTGACGAAGCTTCACCGAAAGCTGCTCCCACTCAGACTGGGGATAGATAAACAGACAACTGTCCAAGCCCTTGGTAATTATGAAGGAGTCCCCCATTTCGCTGCGAAAATCCGCCGGTAAAATTACCCGCCCCTTCGCATCCAGGGAATGGTTATATTCACCCATCAACATCCTTCATCACCACCTTGTAGACATAGTCTACCACATCGCCCCACTTTTTTCCACTTTTTAGTAATTTTTACAATTCCAAAATCACCAAAAACATAAAAAAATGGAAAAAGGTCCTAGATAATTATTTTTCTATCTCTTTAATAATTATGCATATAAAAAAAACGCCTTTGAAATAAAATCAAAGACGTTAATTAGCTTTATTTATTTTTTAATCCAACCATCCTTATTCATAAGTGGGAGGTACAGGACCCTTTCCAAAAAGTCTCTGTTGGTATCCTCTGTATGAAATATAGGTACCCGCTCCAGGGCGTAAACATTACTGCCGCGGCTGACTGCATCATACTTTATGGTAAACCCGGCCTTGTATCCGGCATTTTTTACCAGTTGGGCAATATGGAGGTTATAAGACCCAGTTGGATAGGCAATAAATCCCGACTCCTTACCCAGCTTCTCCTTAATCATGGCTTTGGAGGTGGTCAGCTCCTCCATAATCTGATCATCACTGGCCTCAGTCATAGACTTATGGGTATTGGTATGGGATTCAATGCAAAAACCATTGTCCTCCAATTCCCTGGCCTGATTCCAGGTCAGATAATTTGGGTATTTTTCCAAAAATGAAGTAACTACGAAAATCGTTCCCACAAAGCCATATTTTTTCATTATAGGATAGGCATTTGTATAATTGTCTATATAACCATCATCAAAGGTTATCATAACCGGATTGTCCGGCAGCTCCACACCATTGGTTACAAATTCGTACAGCTGATCAGGGGTAATGGAATGATAGCCATGCTGCTTCAGCCACTGCATCTGCTTCTCAAAATCCTCAGGTCTCACTGATAAGGAATGAAAGGTATTATCTATCTTGTGGTAGTTAAGAACCGTAATACCTCTATGGTCCTCCGCCTTGGCAGCCTGCTGAGGCACAGTCTCTTCCTTCTTGCCCATCAGAGCTATCATACCAACAGCCAGCAGAATAATGCCTGCTATTATAAACAACCTGTATTTTTGAACATATTCCTCAAAATTAACCATCATATTCCTCCGTAATAAATTGCACCACTACATTATACCTCAATCTTTTTAATTTTCCCATATTATATTAGGAAATTTTTCTTATTTATGATATAATCGGGTAGTGTAATTAATAACTATTATTAAGGAGGTTGTTTATATATGACTATCACAAAGGACATGTCCATCATGGAGGTTGTTACTAAATATCCGGATACCGTACCAGTTTTCATGAACAGTGGTATGGGCTGCATCGGCTGTGCAGCTGCACACTTTGAAAATATCGAGCAGGGTGCTTCTGCCCATGGCATCGATATTGATCAGCTTATTGCAGGTCTGAACGAGGTTGTTGGTGAAAACTGATAGCTGACAGGGTATAGCTTTAGTCAACTTAAAGGACGTCTGGAAAATCCAGACGTCCTTTTTATGTACATAAATGGTGGTCATGATAGATTGACTGAAGCATTAGGGGGATGGGCGTCGAAAGCTATTTATTTGCGTTCTCACACAGCGAGAAAATGTCGTTGTTTGAGCGAAGCGAGTTCGACTTTTATCGTTGCTAAGTAAAGGCAAAAAATAGTTTTAGCCCAGAGACCCGAGGTGAAGTCAACTATCACTGACTACCGTATTCATATGAGCTGTTATAGATTGATATTCTGGGCCTCAGCCAGGGTTGCCCGTGCTTCGGTCACTAAGCTCTCGATTATAGTAGCCATTGGCTCAATCTTCTTCAACGGGGTCAGGCTCTGCCCGGCCTGAATCATGCCCTTTTCCATATCGCCGTCCACAGCTGCCAGCTTATTGGTTCCAGTGGCCAGCTTAAGAAGTTCCTCCTTGGTGGCCTTGCCGGAAAATTCCAGGGCCTGATATTCCTCGGAGAATTTGTTTTTAAGACCTCTTACGGCACTCTTGATGGTCTGGCCGGTAACAATAGTATCAGTATCCACAGCCTCAATCAGCTTCTGCTTGAAATTATCATGTACAGGGCACTCCTCTGCCACCAGGAAGCGGGTACCCATCTGAACGCCGGCTGCTCCCATAAGCAATGCTGCTGCAATACCGCGGCCATCGGCAATACCGCCAGCCATTACCACCGGAATATTTACCTCCGGAATAACCTGGGTCATAAGTGCCATGGTGGTAAGCACCCCAATGTGGCCACCGGCCTCCATGCCCTCTACCACGATGGCATCTGCATTGTTCTGCTCCAGCCGCTTGGCCAGCTTAACATTTGGCACTACCGGAATAACCTTTATACCGGCCTTATGAAGCGGCTCCACAAAAGGAACCGGATTACCAGCCCCCAGGGTTACAAAGGCCGGCTTCTCCTCACAGATAACCTCCAAAATCTCGTCCTTGTTGGGAGCCATCAGCATGATATTCACCCCAAAAGGCTTATCCGTCAAGGTCTTGGCCTTACGGATTTCTTCCCTTACATAATCGGTGGTACGGCCACCACAGGAAATGATACCGGCTCCCCCTGCGTTAGATACCGCTGCCGCCATCCTGGCATCAGAAATCCAGGCCATTCCACCTTGAATAATCGGATACTTAATCCCCAAAACCTCACAAATACTCTTTGCCATAAATGCACCTCCATAAAAAATCTATACCTTTTTAATTCAACAATTATCTGGTTATTCCTCTTTTATATACCAGCATAACTCATTTATAACGCCATTGTTCAAATTTTTCTTCTTTAGAAGAAAAATCTTCCAATTAGCGTTTCAACGAGGCGGTCAGTGTCAGCTACTCAGCTTCGACTATTGTCTTGCTTTGTAGGACACTTTCGCATGGGACGTATTAACAAAGCATCGTTGCTGCTTTGATATGTCCGCACTGAGAGATATGCTCGCCAGCTGTTGTAGTTTGTTTTCCCCCACCTAAAGAGATGGGGGACATCTTAAAGCTCGTTATAAGCCAGCCTCCGATATAGCTCTTCATTCTTTTTCATTATTTCCTGAGACACTTCCCGTATTGCCTCTTTGATAGCCTCACTATTACGAGAGTTAAGTACGACTCTTTTTACCTATTCCTGATTATCTTCGCTAACTTCAATTTTATCAGTAATAATCAACACCTCCTGCAATTCTTGTCTGAAGTATATCATTAGCCTATCTTATTATCAAGGACTATATTGGTAAAAAAAGGGATGCCCCCATAGGAAGCATCCCTTTACTATTCTGTCACAACCTCATCCACCACCCTTACGGGACTAGCTTTGCCTCGTAAGCGGTCCCCTTTCCCTATAGGAGAAGGCAAGGTATAGGATTTTAGCCGATGATAACCATAGCCTCGCCTGCAGCAACAGTGGAGCCCTCGGATACGTTAACAGCCTTAACAGTACCATCGCAAGGAGCAGGAATCTCGTTCTGCATCTTCATAGCCTCGAGGATAACTACAGTTTCGCCGGCCTTAACAGCAGTGCCCTCGCCAGCAACAACCTTCAGAACCTTACCAGGCATTGGAGCAGCTACAGCAGTCTCGCCAGCACCGGCAGCTACAGCCTTCTTAGCTGGAGCAGGAGCAGCAGCTGGAGCAGGAGCAGCCTTTGGAGCAGCAGGAGCAGCCTTAGGAGCAGCAGCCTTAGCTGCGCTCTTTACTTCCTCAACCTCAACCTCATAAGCGGTACCATTAACTTTGATATTGAACTTCTTCATTTAATTTTCCTCCAAATTTACGTAATTTTTTCTAAAATATTAAAGTGGAATGTTGCCGTGCTTCTTGGCAGGCATAGCCTCACGCTTGCAGGCGCAGGCATTCAGTGCAGTGATGATACGAGGGCGGGTCTCGATAGGCTCAATAACCATATCAGCATAACCGCGCTCAGCAGCCTTATAAGGAGTTGCAAACTCATCCACATAATCCTGAGTATGCTGAGCCTTTACATCCGGCTCATCACGCTTGAAGATAATGTTAGCTGCACCGGCAGGACCCATAACTGCGATTTCGGAGGTAGGCCAAGCCATAACCTGGTCAGCACCTAATTCGCGGCAGCACATAGCGATGTAGGAACCGCCATAAGCCTTACGGGTAATAACAGTAATCTTTGGAACAGTTGCTTCACTGTATGCATACAGCATCTTTGCACCATGACGAATGATACCGCCATGCTCCTGGCCAACACCTGGCAGGAAGCCTGGTACGTCAACCAGGTTAACAAGTGGGATGTTGAATGCATCGCAGAACCGAATGAAACGAGCAGACTTATCAGAAGCATCAATATCAAGGCAGCCGCCCATAACCTTAGGCTGATTTGCAATGATACCTACGCTACGGCCATCAAAACGTGCAAAGCAGGTAATGATGTTGGTAGCAAAATGCTGATGAACTTCATAGAACTCGCCGTTATCCACTAACGCAGTAATGATATCCTTCATATCATAAGGCTGGTTAGGGTCATCTGGAATAACGGTGTTCAAGCTCTCGTCCATACGATCTGGATCATCACCAGTATCAAACATAGGAGCAGTCTCCATGTTGTTGCTTGGCAGGAAGCTCAGGAGATAACGAATCTGCTCAATGCAGTCCGTCTCGTCTGCAGCTACAAAGTGAGCAACACCAGACTTGGTGTTATGAGTCATAGCACCACCCAAAGCCTCAGCAGTAACCTCCTCATAGGTTACGGACTTAATAACTGCCGGGCCGGTAATAAACATCTGGGAAGACTTGTCAACCATGTAGATAAAGTCGGTGATAGCTGGAGAATACACAGCACCGCCTGCACATGGTCCCATGATTACAGAAATCTGAGGAACAACACCGGATGCTGCGGTATTGCGGTAGAAAATACCGGCATAACCGGACAGAGCATCTACAGCCTCCTGAATGCGGGCACCGCCGGAATCGTTAATGCCGATACAAGGAGCACCCATCTTCATTGCCAGATCCTGAACCTTCCAGATCTTCTTTGCATGCATCTCACCAAGGGAACCTCCCTCTACGGTGAAGTCCTGTGCAAAGGCATATACCAGACGGCCATCAACAGTACCATAACCGGTTACAACGCCCTCTGCAGGAAGATCCTTCTTCTCCTGACCAAAGTTAGTACAACGATGCTTTACAAAAGCATCCAGTTCCGTGAAAGAATCCTCATCAAAGAGGAGCTCAAGACGCTCACGGGCAGTCATCTTGCCCTTGGCATGCTGCTTCTCAATACGAGCCTCGCCGCCGCCAAGCTCAATGTGAGCCTTCTTTTCTTTCATAAGTTCAATTTTTTCCTGAACTGTAGCCATTTTTTGCCTCCTAATCAACCACAAGTGGCTGTATTTTGAATATGATTAACGGTCTTCGTGCTGACAAAGTTCGAGGAGAACGCCACCAGCAGATTTTGGATGAACAAATGCGATATCAGCACCGCCAGCACCCTTACGAGGAGCCTTGTCAATCATAACAATACCTTTTTCCTGAAGATCAGCAATTGCTGCAGGGAGGTCATCAACACGGAGAGCGATGTGCTGAATACCACCACGGCCGCCATTCTTTTCGATGAACTTTGCAATAGGGCTGTCATCAGCAGTACCTACCAGAAGCTCAATCTCAGAACCGTTTGGAGTTGGATGGAAGGTAGTGGTAACCTTCTGCTCGGCAACGGTCTCTTCACCGGTGCAAGCCAAGCCAATAGTGGTCCAGAGATCCTTGCCCTGCTGTAAATCCTTGCATGCAATACCAATGTGGTCTACGCCTAAAATCTTGAATGCCATTTTACTTTTTCCCCCTAAATCCTTTATTCACACTTTATTTATTTAAGCATATCCTTCATTACATGGCTGACTACCGTATAAGGATCCGTTTCTCTAGCTTTTATCTTTTCAACATATTCGTCCATCTTGCCCGTTTCAACAAGCTTGTTGGTAATATACGAACCGATTCGGCTATGAAGCACGTCCAGCATCTCGTTCTTGGAACGTTCTGTACGGCGTTTAGTCAATATCCCGTTTTCAGAAATATACTTAAAGTGCTTTTCAATGTTTTCGATTGTTTCGGTAATGCCCTCATTCTGACTGGCAATTACCTTTTGAATAGGTGGGCGCCAATCTGTCATCAAGCCATCCAAATCAAGCATCATGTTCATTTCACGAACTAGCTTGTCAGCGCCGTCGTGATCTGCCTTGTTGATGGTGAACACGTCACCAATTTCAAGGATACCTGCCTTTATGGCCTGAATGTCATCACCCATACCAGGAATTAATACAACCATGGTTGTATCTGCTGCCTTAACAATATCTACCTCGGACTGTCCAACACCAACAGTCTCGACGAAAATAATGTCCTTACCGAAGGCATCCATGGCCTTTACTGCATCTGCTGTCTTATGAGAAAGTCCGCCCAGACTTCCGCGAGTTCCCATACTGCGAATGAAAACTCCCTCGTCCATGGTCAGACCATTCATTCTGATGCGGTCACCCAGGATAGCACCACCGGTAAAGGGGCTGGTCGGGTCAATGGCGATAATACCAACTGTCTTGCCCTGCTCTCTGTAAGCCCTGGCCAGCTTATCAGTCAAGGTACTCTTACCAGCACCTGGAGGTCCGGTAATTCCAAGAACAAATGCGTGACCAGTATGAGGATAAAGCTTTTTCATAATATCCATAGCTTCATCAGTCTCATTTTCGATGGCTGTAATCGCACGGGATAATGCCAGTCGGTTCCCCTTTAAAAGCTCTTCTACAATGTCCATCTATGCACCACCGTTACCAGCAATAGGATGACAGCCGCCAATGCAGCCATCATCCCTGCTGTATCATAACTAATTATTTAACGTTAGCCTTAATGAATTCAACAATATCGCCGGTTGGGGTACCTGGAGTAAATACCTCGGCAATGCCTGCTTCCTTCAGAGCTGGGATATCAGTCTCAGGAATAACACCGCCGCCAATGATAAGAACATCATTCATGCCCTTCTCGCGGAGCAGGTTAACAACCTTAGGGAAGAGGTGTGGATGTGCACCGGAAAGGATGGACATAGCCACAACATTAACGTCCTCCTGCAAAGCTGCTTCAGCAATCTGCTCTGGAGTCTGACGGAGACCTGTATAGATAACCTCAAAGCCAGCATCACGAAGTGCTCTGGCAACTACCTTTGCACCACGGTCATGGCCATCAAGGCCTGGTTTTGCTACTAATACTCTAACTTTAGCCATTTCTCATTTACCTCCAATTAAAGATTTACATGAGCTTCATACTCACCAAATACTTCACGCATTACGCCGCAAATCTCACCGAGAGTTGCATAGGTGCGTACTGCATTCAGAATATGTGGCATGAGGTTTTCATTTTCATCCTGACAAGCCTTCTTCAGATCAGCAAGAGCAGACTTAACAGCATCATTGTCACGCTTAGCCTTCATATCAGCCAGACGCTTGCACTGTGCAACACCTACGGAAGCATCTACCTTCAGCAGACCCTTAGGTGGCTCCTCTTCAATCTGGAACTTGTTAACACCAACGATGGTCTTTGCACCAGACTCAACATCCATCTGCCACTTGTAAGCGGAATCCTGGATTTCCTTCTGGATATAGCCCTTCTCGATAGCTGCAACAGCACCGCCGATTTCATCAATCTTCTTGATGTATTCCCAAGCTTCCTTCTCAATCTTATTGGTAAGAGCCTCTACATAGTAGGAACCAGCCAATGGATCGATTACGTCAGCCAGACCGGACTCATAAGCAACAATCTGCTGAGTACGGAGAGCGATCATTACAGACTCCTCGGTAGGAAGTGCCAAAGCCTCATCACGGGAGTTAGTGTGGAGGGACTGGGTGCCACCCATAACAGCAGCAGCAGTCTGGAGAGCAACACGGATAATGTTGTTGTTAGGCTGCTGAGCAGTCAGCATGGAACCGGCAGTCTGAGTATGTACGCGAAGCATCATGGATTTAGGCTTCTCAGCGTGGAAACGCTCCTTCATAACCTTGGCCCATACGCGACGGGAAGCACGGAACTTGGCAACTTCCTCAAGTACGTTGTTATGAGCATTCCAGAAGAAGGACAGACGGCCTGCAAAATCATCGATGTGGAGACCGGCCTTAATGGCAGCCTCGCAGTATGCAATACCATCTGCAATAGTAAATGCGATTTCCTGGGAAGCAGTGGAACCTGCCTCACGAATATGATAACCGGAAATGGAAATGGTATTCCATTTTGGAACATTCTTGGAGCAATACTCAAAGATGTTAGTGATCAAACGCATGGAAGGACGTGGAGGGAAAATATAAGTACCACGTGCTGCATACTCCTTCAGAATATCATTCTGAATAGTACCCTTCAGCTGGTCAGCAGGAACACCCTGCTTCTCAGCAACTGCAATGTACATGGAAAGCAGTACAGATGCAGGAGCGTTGATAGTCATAGAGGTAGAAACCTTGCCAAGGTCGATCTGGTCGAAGAGAACCTCCATATCAGCCAGGGAATCGATGGCAACGCCTACCTTACCAACCTCACCCTCAGAAATAGGATCATCAGAGTCATAACCAATCTGGGTAGGAAGGTCAAATGCACAGGAGAGACCAGTAGCACCGGACTCGATCAGATAGCGATAACGCTTATTGGATTCAGCCGCAGTAGAGAAGCCAGCATACATACGCATAGTCCAGAAACGGCCACGATACATGGTAGGCTGTACGCCACGGGTATAAGGATACATACCAGGGAAACCAATTTCATCAGCATAGTCGGTGTCCTTGATATCAAGTGGAGTGTACAGACGCTGCTCTGGCAGGTTAGGACGCTCTGGGAACTTTGAAGTAGCTTTTTCTACGCTGGCATTATATTTATCTAAGCCAGCCTGAATCTTTTCATTGCTCATAGTGAAATATCCTCCTATTATTTCTTCATTGTGCCTGTTTTCATAAATCTTTCATGCCAAGAAAGTGCTTCATGTAAAATGTGTGGAGTATGAGCACTCTTGGTTTCTGCCAATGCCCTCTCATAGTAGTCCATCAGCATAGGCTTAAAGTCTGGATGTGCACAGTTCTCAATGATAACCTTTGCACGCTGACGTGGAGACAGACCACGGAGATCAGCCAGACCCTGCTCAGTAACAATAATATCTACATCATGCTCAGTATGGTCTACATGGGAAACCATAGGAACGATGGAAGAAATCTTTCCATCCTTGGCAGTAGATACGGTGAAGAATACAGTCAGGTAAGCGTTGCGGGCGAAATCACCGGAACCACCGATTCCGTTCATCATCTTGGTACCCATGATGTGGGTAGAGTTGATGTTGCCATAAATATCTGCCTCGATGGCGGTGTTCATGGCGATTACACCGATGCGACGTGCAACCTCCGGGCTATTGGCGATTTCCTGTGGACGAAGCACAATATGCTTTCTGTATTCCTTAATGTTATCATAGAAACGCTTCAAGCCCTCTGGGGATGGTGACAGGGAAGTACCGGAGGCGAAATTCAGCTTTCCGGCATCAATCAGGTCAAACATACCATCCTGGATAACCTCAGTGTAAACTGAGAGATCCTTCAGATCAGATTCAACAAATCCGCTAATGACTGCATTGGCAACTGCGCCTACACCGGACTGCAATGGCAGCAGGTTCTTAGGCATGCGGCCAGCCTTTACTTCTGCATGGAGCAGTTCAATAAAGTTCTGGGACATTTTGCGGGAGTTCTCGTCGATTTCACCAAGTGGACGAACCTTGTCGGTAATGTCGCAAGGTACGATGTACTTGATTTTATCTGGAGTACAAGGAATATATGGAGTACCAATTCTGTCGTTAGGCTTAACAACAGGAATTGGGAGACGATTTGGCGGATCCAAAGGAACATATACATCATGCATACCTTCCAATTCCAGTGGCTGACTGGTATTTACCTCAACGATAACTACATCAGCAGTCTGAACATAGGATGCAGTGTTACCCATGGAAGTAGTAGGAATGATATTACCTTCTTCAGTAATAGCACAAGCCTCTACGATAGCCACATCGATCTTGCCGCCTAAATATCCATAACGAGCCAGCTGTGCAGACTCGGACAGATGCAGGTCAGCATACTCAATCTTACCGCTGTTAATAGCATTACGCATATCCTTGTTAGTCTGGTATGGCATACGGAATGCAATACCATCAGCTCTTGCAAGACATCCGTCCTCTTCATCACCGGTAGAAGCGCCGGTCCAAAGGTTAATCTTGAAATGCTCCTTTTCCATGCGAGCAGCCAAAGCCATTGGAACAGCCTTTGGATAACCTGATGGTGTGAAGCCGGAGGTACCAACATTCATACCTGGCTTAATGAATGCAGCTGCCTCTTCAGCAGTTACAATCTTAGCCTGCAATTCCTTGTTGCGTACCCTGTCGAGAATGTCAATCATCGAAAATCCTCCCCTAAAGTCGTTGTATGCGACTAAAAATTTTCTGTGCGATACGTATGTGTTATTCTCTGTGACTGGCAATCATAACTTTTAGGTATAATGCAGGCCAATCATAGTTATACGTTCTCGCATATAAACATTATACATCACTCAAAGTCTACCACTACACGGGGGCTGAGTCAAGAAAAGTTACATAAATTGTCATACAAATAAAGAGGACAGCTTTCGCCATCCCCTTCATAATAATGTTTTTTTGTCAATTACAGAAGTTAATTCACATTTTGTTCAGGAATTGATATACTCCTTGAACTTTTTGATATCAATTTGCGTCCTTGCATCAGGATGCTTTTTTAAATATTCCTGATGTGCATCCTCAGCCTCCACAAAGAGCATTAATTCTTCCGACCTGACATGAAGCCGGCGCCTCTGCTTCTGATCACTTACCGGATCGTTAATGGTCAGATTGCTTCCCGTCACCGCCGGTGGGTTGGTTCTATTGGCCATAAAATTTAAATGAAGCTGTATTTGGGGTAAATCTTCTGGAGTATTATAGTATATTCCACACGTATACATCGGACCAATTAAATCACCCTGACGATTTTCACTGTAGGGATCAGTAACAGAAAACAAGATATCAAGCAGGCTGGAAACATCAATTTTCTTTGGATTGTATTCAACGCAGATACCCATTACGGTCTTAACCTGTCCTCCCACAGCCCCTTCATAATCTACCGGGGACTTGTCGGGATTAATGTAGCCGGTCCTTACCTTCACTACGCCGGACAGCTCTTCAAACACCGCCTGCAGCTCATGAAAGCTGCCGCCGGAGAAATAAATTTTCTTGGTATACATTTCAGGACTTCACCTCGGCTTCCGGATGGAATATATCCACCTGACGGCGGGCTGCCATGTCCACATCGAACATATTTATCAGCTCCTTTACCGCCTGGGTAGGTGAAATTACACCGTTGAGTACAGCCTCCTTCACCTCCGGCATTCTGCCGGTTATCACCGGATCATCAAAAAACAGGCTGTGAAGGTGTTCATCAATCATGCTGTACATCCATTCCAAAAGCTGACGGTTACGCCTTTTATTAAACACGCCACTTTCCGTGGTCATTTCCTTAAAGGCCTGAATTACCTTCCAGAGCTCCGGCAGACCGTATTTTGTATAGGCGGAGCACAGATAGGCGTGGGTTGGCCAGCCGTCAGTGGCCGGACGGATGTATTCAATCATCCGCTCGTATTCACCTCGGGCCACCTTGGCCTTCAGCAGGTTATCCCCATCGGCCTTATTGATAACTATGGCATCAGCCAGCTCCATTATGCCCTTCTTGATACCCTGCAGGTCATCACCGGCACCGGTAAGCACAACGAGCATAAAGAAATCCACCATGGACCGTACAGTGGTTTCCGATTGGCCTACGCCAACGGTTTCAATTAAGATAATATCATACCCTGCTGCCTCGCACATAAGCATGGTTTCCCGGCTTTTTCTGGCTACACCGCCCAGGGTACCTCCCGCAGGAGAAGGCCTTATAAAGGCCTCCTGACGGCGGGAAAGGGTTCCCATTCTCGTTTTGTCGCCCAATATGGAGCCCTTGGTAACAGAGCTCGTCGGGTCCACGGACAAGACGGCCACCCTATGGCCAGCATCACAAAGCATATTACCGAAGGCTTCGATAATGGTACTCTTGCCAGCTCCCGGCACACCGGTAATACCTATTCTAAGTGCTTTTCCAGTATGTGGTAAAAGCCTTTGCAATACCCGCTGTGCCTTGGCAAAATGCTTGGAATTGTTACTTTCAATGAGAGTTATAGCCCGGGATAATGTCATGCGGTCACCCTTAAGTACCCCGTTGACATAATCATCCTCACTTAAGACCAGACGCCGTCTTGGCTTCATCTTACCGTTCAATAAATTAGGATTAATGTTGCCTACGGTGGTGTCCTTTATCCCCTCAATGCCGCCCATTACACTGCAGGCGAATTTTTCATTGGGTTCATCAGGAACCCAGCTTGGTTTTGAAGTGGTATATTTTGCCATAACTCGTCACCATTACTCCTCTGCCAAGTCTTCCTTGGCACGCTCAATCAAAAGGGTCAGCAGCTTGATGCCTGCCTCAGGAATATTGGTTCCAGGGGCAAATATGGCCACTGCACCGCTTTCATACAGGAAATCATAATCCTGTACTGGGATAACGCCGCCGATACATACCATGATATCCTCACGGCCAAGCTTTTTCAGCTCCTGTACCAGCTGTGGAAGGAGAGTATTATGACCAGCGGCCAAGGAACTGAACCCAACCATGTGAACATCATTATCGACGGCATCCTGTGCAGTCTCTTCCGGGGTTTGGAAAAGAGGACCTACATCAACATCCCAGCCCATATCGGCGAAGGAAGAAGCTATAACCTTCTGGCCTCTGTCATGACCATCCTGGCCCATCTTGGCCACGAAAATTCTTGGACGGCGACCAGTAAGATTTTCAAATTCATCAGCCATTTCCCGAGCCTTCTCCAATGCACTCTTGTCAGTGAACTCGGAGGAATAAACACCGGAAATGGTATGGATAACGGCCTGGAAGCGACCGGAAACCTTCTCAACAGCATCGGAAATTTCACCCAAGGAAGCATGGGCACGAGCTGCATCAACGGCTGCTTCAAGGAGGTTACCATTGTCACGGGACTCAGCAGCCTTGGTAATGCCCTCCAGACAACGACGAACATCATCATCGTTACGCTCGGCACGGAGCTTTTCGAGGCGTTCAATCTGAGCCTGACGAACGGCAGTATTATCAATGGCCAGGATCTCCAGCGGATCCTCCTTCTCCAGGCGGAACCGGTTCAGGCCTACGATGGATTCATTACCGGAGTCAATCTGAGCCTGACGACGTGCTGCAGCCTCCTCAATACGCATCTTAGGCAGACCGCTGTTAATAGCCTTGGCCATGCCGCCCAGTGCCTCAACCTCCTGGATATGAGCCCAGGCACGGCGGATAATTTCATTGGTGAGAGCCTCAACATAGTAGGAACCGCCCCAAGGGTCAATAATCTTACATACGCTGGTCTCATCCTGAATATAAAGCTGGGTATTACGGGCAATGCGGGCGGAGAAGTCAGTTGGCAGGGCAATGGCCTCATCCAGCGCATTTGTATGGAGGGACTGGGTATGTCCCAAAGCAGCACCCATGGCCTCCATCAGGGTACGGGATACATTGTTAAATGGATCCTGGGCTGTCAGTGACCAACCGGAGGTCTGGCTGTGGGTTCTCAGGGCCATGGACTTATCATTGGTAGCCCCAAAGGACTTAACAATCTTCGCCCACAGCACACGAGCCGCACGCATCTTGGCAACCTCCATAAAGTAATTCTTACCGATAGCCCAGAAGAAGGACAGACGCTTGGCAAAAGCATCTACCGGCAGGCCGGCAGCCACACCGGTACGGATGTACTCAAGACCATCAGCCAAAGTATAGCCCAGCTCAATATCAGCCGTGGCACCGGCCTCCTGCATGTGGTAGCCGGAAATGGAAATACTGTTGAACTTAGGCATGTACTTGGTGGTGTACTCGAATATATCACCGATAATACGCATGGACATTTCAGGTGGGTAAATATAGGTATTACGCACCATGAATTCCTTCAAAATATCATTCTGAATGGTACCGGCCATAACCTTCTTATCTACCCCCTGCTCCTCACCGGAGAGGATGTAGAAGGCCAAAATCGGCAGTACAGCACCGTTCATGGTCATGGATACGGACATCTGGTCAAGGGGAATACCGCTGAACAGAATACGCATATCCAAAATGGAGTCAATAGCAACGCCAGCCTTACCAACATCACCCAAAACCCGTGGATTATCAGAGTCGTAGCCGCGATGGGTAGGCAGGTCGAAGGCAATGGACAGACCCTTCTGACCAGCAGCCAGGTTTCTTCTGTAGAAAGCGTTGGATTCCTCGGCTGTGGAGAAGCCTGCATACTGACGTACCGTCCAAGGACGGAATACATACATGGTGGAATATGGGCCACGAAGGCATGGTGGAATACCTGAGGCAAAATCCAGATGATTCATATGCTCATATTCATCATAGTTATACAGCGGTTTTATAGGAATATGCTCCATTGTCTTGCCAGTCAGCTTGTCGAAATTGGCACCGGCAGCGTCCTCAAACAGCTTACGCCATTCTTCAGGGCTTCTCTCTGGAGCTTCTTTCAGGTTCATGCTGGTAAAATCAGGATTTTTAAAAGAAGCCATCACTCAATCATCCCTTTCTTCTTCTGCAGTGCCTGCAGGATTTCATAACAATTTGCCTTAACGGAAATATATTTATCAATACCGGCATTATCGTAGGTTTCCTTGAGATCCTTCGGAGCCTCACCGGCCAGGAACACCGTTGCATTAGGCAATGCCTCATGAAGCATTGGTGCCAGCTTAGGTACAATATCAGGATAGGTAGCATCGGTGGAGCAGATAACTACTGCATCAGCACCGGATTCCTTGGCAGCAGCCGCAGCCTCCTCCTCAGTGGGGAAGCCGTTGTTGCCCAATACCTCAAAGGCACCTACCTGGAGGAAGCCGGTGGAGAAATCGGCTCTGGCCTTATGCTGCGGGATTGGACCCATATTGGCCAGGAAAATCCGCACATTATCATCCTTCTCTTCCTTGTAGGCCTCAGTAATCATGCGCAGTGCCTCATAACGCTCACTCCAACGGTGTCTGTCTATTTTTTCAACCCTCTCAGCATTTTCAGCACACTTCGGGCAGGTCAGGGCTTCTCGCAGCTGAGCAATAGTAGCACCAGCCTTGGCAGCTTCGATAACCGCCTCCATGCTCCCCTTGGTTTCCTTGATTTTGTTCAGGGCCTCATCACAGAATTTATTGTCAATATCATCAAGATATGCCGTAATATCAGCTGTGCGCTGCTGCTTGTTCTCCCCAAAATCCTCCGGTCTTGGATCAAGGCGGACCTCTGTCATGTTCGGATACATGTTGGAGCCAACAATACGGTCACGGCGAAGCTCCAGCTTCTTGAACCGCTCGGCCAGAATAAGACCAATCTGCTCCTGAGGATAGCCCTCCTTCAGGGCCTCCACAATACCGCCCTTGGTTTCAATAACCTTGAACTCATCCCAGATTTTTTCCTTCACCTGCTTGGTAAGGGTTTCAACGGCCCAGGAGCCGCCGGCAGGGTCAATTGGCTGTAACAGGCCAAATTCCTCCTGAAGCATTATCTGGACATTCCGGGCAATACGACGGGAGAATTCGTCGCCCTTTCTGATAACCTCATCAAAGGGTGGATTTTCAAAGGAATCCAGTCCCCCGACAACACCGGAGAAAATTTCCGAGGTATTGCGGAGCATATTTACATATGGATCGTATACAGTCTTAAAGAACCGGGCCGGACGGGCGTGAATGTACATTTTCTGAACATCGGCACTGCCGCCAAAGGCCTCAACGATTTGGGACCAAATAGGACGGACTGCTCTGAGCTTGGCAATCTGCATGAAGAAATTGGCCCCCATGGAGAATTCAAAGGCCACCTGACCGGCAGCTTCCTCCACCGTAAGACCGCGCTCCAGCATAGCCCTGATATAATCGGCAGCCACAGCCAGACTGTAGGCAATCTCCTGAATATCATTGGCGCCGCCATTGCTGAATACATCACTCTTTACAAAGCAGGTCTTCAGCCCCGGTGCATTTTTGATGGCCCACCGGGCTGCTTCATAGGCTTCATCATAGAGCTTGGCCAGGGATTGGGTATTGTGGCCGGTTGCCACCAATTCACCGATTGGATTTGCACCGATAATACCCTTCAAAATATCAGTTGACTGTCCACTGGATTTTAAATTGGCAGCCACCATGGACAGCATCGGAACTGCCGAAGCACCGGCATAAATGTACACAGGATACTTGTCCAGCTTCAGCCCATCCAACAAATCATGGACATCCTGCAGGGTGGTAATACTGCAGCCTTCATCACCTGGCTTGTCAGCCTCCCGTGCATCCCCACAGACAAGGCTGGCCTTATCAAGGGTAATATTGTAAATCGTTGAACCCCGATCTATTTCATGCTTCAGAAGATCGTTATTCTCCTTTGGCATTGTTTCATCACAGGCCTGAGCTATACCCCATGGAGCTTCAATATAGCCATTTGGCTTGGCCCCCCGCATAAAATCATCCATACCTGGGAAGGATTTTTTCGGCAAGATAGGGTCCGTATCTTTACGGAAATACATTGGTGAAAATGTTATACCCTCATAGGTTTTGGTATACATTTTCTTTTCAAATGGAGCACCTTTCAGCAGGGCAATACATGCTTCCTTCCATTCATCATAAGTAGGCGGCGTAAATTCATCCAAAGGCACATCAGGAAATGTAGTCTGCTGCTCTGCCTTTTTCAGAATGGCCTGAAGATCCAGCTCTTCCTGGGCCTGACCGCTTTTCTCCTCATTCATTGAATTTACCTCCTTCACACGAAAAATAAAAAACCATCTGCCTAGAGTGTGCAGATGGATTTGATGGTTGAAATATGCATCCGGCAAATAAAAATCCGACTTAAAAAAAATAAGTCGGAGATTGATACCAGATAACGGAATCGCCTAAACTCGCCATATTCCATCCATCATAGTTCCATCCCCTACCCATCGCTCGCAGGTATAAGCATCTTACCATTCAGAGGGTTGCTGGCAGCTCTCTGAAATATTCGCTAACGGAAATGATAAAACAGGCAGTTCTCCTGGCTCGGGTTCAACGCTTGATACGCCTTCCCAGATCACATTACCCGTGACCCAGTGACATACATGTATCTTGCTCGCCCTTACAGTGGCGGGACCGCTCCGGCTTATACCGGATTCTCTATTAAGTCTGATCGACAGACACCTGTCCTCACTCTATTTAATTAATTTCATTCTAAATCGTAATACAATAAATGTCAATGCATAATAGGCATATTTGTATGATGATTATTACAAAATATGCCTGCGAAAATATTACTATATCTCCACAGGCATATCAGCTATCTCATTATTATTCTTCTTATTACGTCCACCGGTATAACCAATATGGCCATTGCAGCACATATAAGCCAGGTCTTTAAAGAAAGGGGTTCCACGCTGAGAATTTCTCCGCCAAATTCCACGAATAACCATTGCATGGCAAATATAGCAAAGCTTACCAGCAAAAAGGTATTATTGCGGCCCAAATGCTCAAAGACATTCAGATGCTCCGTACGGGCATTAAACCCATTGAAGGTTATGGCCATCATAAAGGTGGCAAAAAGGGCCGATTTCAGATAGGTAGTGGTTACATCGCCAAACAGGCTCCTGACTGGTTCAAGGAACAAAATGCTCAGACAAATTATGGTTATTACCAGGGCATTTATAATCACCTGAACCAGCATCCTCCGGGTAACGATGCTTTCCTGACGGGCTACCGGCTTTTCCAGCATATATTCCTCCAGGGCCGGCTCACTGCCGTAGGCTACGGCCGCCAGGGTATCCATGGCCAGATTAATCAATAACAGCTGGATAACAGTAAGAACAATATTTTCCCCCAGCATTGGAGCCAGAAAGCAGACCAGCACCGCCGCCACATTTACTGTAAGCTGGAAAATCAGAAATTTCCTGATGCTCTTGAAAATTGACCGTCCGTATAAAATGGCCTTGACCACTGACTGGAAATTATCGTCCAAAATAGTAATATCACCGGCCTCCTTGGCCACCTCCGTACCGCTGCCCATGGCAAAGCCCACCTCAGCCTTCTTAAGGGCAGGGGCATCGTTTACCCCGTCGCCGGTCATGCCCACCACCATATCCAGCTCCTGGGCGATATGTACCAGCCGGCTCTTGTCCGTGGGCAGGGCTCTGGCCACCACCCGCAGCTTGGGCAATATATGCTTTACTTCATCATCAGACATTTTTTTCATTTCATTGGAGGTCAGCACCACATCCTCCCTGGAGTGGAGCAATCCGGATTCCTTGGCAATGGCCACTGCCGTTTCCCGCTTATCACCGGTAATCATCACCACCTGTACACCGGCATTCTGTACCTCGCGAATGGCCCCCACAGCCTCAGGACGAAGATTGTCCCGAATACAGATAATTCCCACCAGAACAAGCTGTCCCATTGCCTCGGCCTCTCCCTGTTCAGTGACGCTGCCCGGGCCATAGGCCAACGCCAATAAGCGCATGGACCGCCTTGCCTGGTCGTCCAGATATTGCAAAAGCGCATCATGGGAGGCCAATACATGGACCGAGCCATCAGCCGACAAATAATGACTGCAGCGGCTCACCAGTACCTCCGGTGCGCCCTTCAGATAGCACCGGCACTCATTGTGTTCATCCACTGCCACCGCCGAGTACTTATCCCTGGAATTAAAGTATTTAAAGCCCAGGGCGGCCTCCCGATGGATTTTGTCCACCAAATCGGCCTTCATCAGTGCCTTGATAATTGACCGGTCGGTGCTGTTGCCGCCTATGATACTGCCATTGCCGGCGTGGGCGCTGTTGTTAAGCCCGGCGGCATTGAGGAATTTTTCAAGATATGCCGGGGAGGCCTCTGGTCCCCCCTTGGTTTTAAGCTCCAATTGACCAATTTTCCTTAGGTTGGATAAATCACCCAGGGTGATATCCATTACCGAAAGCTTTCCCTCAGTGATGGTACCGGTTTTATCACTGAACAAAATGCTCAGGCTGCCGGAGGTTTCAATGCCATTTATCTTTTTCACCAGCACATTGTCCTTCTCCATTTTTAAGCTCTGAACGGACAGCAGCATGGAGGTAAGCATGGGCAGCCCCTCCGGCACAGCACAGACAATAACCGTTACCGCCACCGTAACTGCATCAATTATCAGGCGTACCCACTCCCATATGGACTCAGGGGCTGCACCTGTCATAGCCGTCTTCATGAGAATGCCGGCCACAATGGCAATGGCCCCCACATATCCAAAGGTGGAGATATGCCTGGCCAGCTTATCCAATTTTACCTGCAACGGAGTACGGCGGGCCACCGACTGGGCCTCCAGGGCCAATTGACCAAACAGGGTATTATCCCCCACCACCCTGGTTTCCAGATATCCTTCGCCGCTGCATACCACCGTTCCCCGGTAGGCATAATGGGGATTTAGCAGATCATCAACATCGATTTGTTCCTCTGACCCCTCCTCCACCGGGTATTTATATATTTCCTCCGTTTCGCCGTTTAGCACCGACTGATCAACATGAACAGTGCCCTCCAGAAAAACCCCGTCAGTTGGCAGCCGATCCCCGGCCTGGAGGAAAATTATATCTCCCTGCACCACCTCACCAACAGGAATTTCTGAAAGCTCACCATCCCGCAGCACCTTGGTCATATCCTTGGCGGCTTCGTCATTGCGCAGGGCCACCGCCTTGCCCTCCTGCCGATATTCGCTGACCGAGGCCACACCGTTGGCAATAAGCACAGCCACCAAAATACCCACCGGTTCAAACCACTGGGCCTGACCCATAAAATAAAGTACGCCCTGAATAATCAGAGCGACTAAGAGTATCATAATCATCGGGTCCTTAAACCCATAAAGAATTTTTTTAGACAGAGAATCCCGTTCCAGCTGAGTCAGGGAGTTAGTACCGTATTTGGCACGACGTTCCCCGATTTCACCGGAACTCAAACCCATTAAGCTCATAAAGCACCCCTACAACTGTACAACACACTACTTCACTTATTCAGGCTGAGCCTGCTTCTTTTTACTGTAGCCAATGGCACATACGCCCAAGGCCAGCAGGGCCGGAATAAGCTTTGGTGCCATAGCCCCCAAGGAGCTTTCAATCACAGGACCAATACTGGCATCGTGAACCACCATGCTGCCACCGGTCCAGCCTAAAATTGCCGCCCCAAGGTAAATCAGCACCGGCCAATTATCCAGCAGCTTACCGATAATCTGGCTGCTGCCCACCACAATAGGTACACTTATTATCAGGCCAATGACCACCAGCAGGAAGCTTCCGTGAGCTGCTCCGGCTACAGCCAGCACATTGTCAATGCCCATGGCCGCATCGGCTACAATAATAGTCTTGACAGCTCCGGCAAAATTATCGGCCTCCTCCACATGACCTTCCTTGGCTGGGGCCAGCAGTTTAATAGCAATAGGCAATAACAGCAAGCCGCCCAAGGCCTGAAGATATGGGATGGATAACAGATATACTGCCAACAAAGTCATAATAATCCGTATAATCACGGCTCCGGCGGTACCCACCAGAATAGCCTTCTTTTTCAGATCATGGGGCAGGCGATGGGCCGCCATGGCAATGACCACCGCATTGTCACCGGCCAAAACCAAATCCAAAATCACAATAGAAAATAAGGCTGTCCAAAAATCCAAAGTCATTACTGTCATTAATTATATCTTCTCCTTTAATACATAAACAAGTCCGCACATCATCCACAGATACATGGAGGAGGGGACATTATACAAAACATCATCTGTAAGGCCATTAAGGGCCACCGATACCAAAGCCAGTCCCAAGCCCAGCAGCATTCCCCTGGAAAAGTTGTCGGGCATAGCTTTCTGGGGAAACAGGGCCGTGACGGTATAGCCGAGGAAAAAAAACAAAAAGGCACAGCCCCCCACAATACCGGTTTCCGCCAAATAATTTAAATAAATGTTATGGGCATGAACCAAGGTCACACTGCCATCCACAATATAGGTATCATAAATGGGATAAACCAGTGAATAGGCCCCACCGCCGATACCTAATATTGGGTGATCCAAAATCATTTGAACCGTACTTTCCCACATGGCAATCCGCATTTCCGATGAGGTATCGACCACCGTAAACATGGTGCTCATCCGCTCCAATAATATCGGATTGACTGCTAGGAATACCGCCACAAGTACCACAATTGCGGCCAATATCCGCTTATCCTTTATTATTCCATAGCCGGCCATGATAACGGCCACAGTAAGGAGGGCGCCCCGGGCATAGGTCATTGCAACACAGGCCAGGGTACAGGCCATGGCCAGGGCGAGCATAATACGAATTCGTTTTCCCGGCAAATTGGTAAACAGCCCTAACAGCACGCAAACCACTACATCGAGATAAGCTGCCAAAATATTGGGATTTTCCAGGGTTGAAAATATTCGCTTGGTCAGCTCAGGAAAGGCTTCACCATCCACCCACTTCATTTCACTGGTATCAATGCCAAAAAAATACTGAAAAAAACCATAGGCTACAATAATGGCTGCGGAGGCTCCCAGGGATAGGGCAATATACCTAACCTGGTCCGCCGACTCCACATTCTGACTTATCAACACATAGGTCAAAAAATATATTATGACCAGCACAAACCATATGGTCAGGCTATACATCTTATCCGGCGACACCAGGATGGATATGATGCTGCATGCTAGATAAAGGCTTATGGCCCAATGAAAGGTGGTGCGCTTTACATGAAATGTCGGATCCTTCCACCACCGAAGCAAAAACAGTGCTATGCCAATTCCCATAAATACTATAGCAACCCATTGTGATAATCCGATGAAAAAAGCCTCCATCAGTATTGACAAATAAATCATATCCTTAACGGCCCGAGAAGAAGCCAGACGCTGTAACCCAGTCACAAAATTCACCTCTAAATTATTCTAGACTCACATTCATATAA
>NZ_CAMYWM010000002.1 GCF_947302755.1 uncultured Anaerovibrio sp. | reverse complement strand
CTAATTATTGCTAGTATTTATAGATATTTAGTGGTGTTTATTAATTATTTGGCAGACACTATTTATACCTTTTTTTAGAAGGGCACAAAACAACAGAGGGAAACTGTTCGCCAGTCTCCCTCTGTGCTATCTGCAGCTTTTATTCAGTTAATTTAATCCTTTTCTACATGGTACATGGCCGCATACATGGTTGGCAGAACCAACAATGTCAACACAGTTGCCACAAACAGGCCGCTGGCGATGGCTACTGCCATCGGTCCCCAGAAGGTGCTGAACATAAGCGGAATCATGCCCAAAATAGCCGCTGCCGCTGTAAGCATTATCGGTCTGAAGCGCATTACCGCCGAATCCACCACTGCATTCCAAGGGGTCTCCCCATCCTCCAAATGCTTTTGTATCTGGTCAATGAGAATAACCGAATTACGAATTATCATACCGCTGAGGGCCAATACACCCAATATGGCCACAAAGCCCATGGCCTGGTCAAATATCAGCATACCAAAGCTTACGCCAATCATGCCCAGTGGGGCCGTCAGTACAGTCAGTATCATCAGCTTGACATTCTTTAGCTGGAACATCAACAGGGTCATAATAGCCAGTACCATAATCGGAACCGGCTTCAGCAGATGTCCCATATTTTTGGCACTGTCCTTAAGGGAGCCTGCCGGCTCAATTCTGTAGCCCGGCGGCAAATTATCGGAAATCTCCTTGATATTTTCCATGGCCTTATTGGCTGCATCGTTGCTGGTACCGGACAAAATGTTGGCCTGAACTGTTACACAAGGTACTAAATCCTCACGGCAGATTGTGCCATTCTCCGTGGTTAAGGATATATCCGCCAGCTGAGCCAACGGCACATAACCGGAACCAGTATAAATCGGCATCTCCTTTACCCTGGATAAATCCGTCCGGTCAATATCCTGCAGCTTGGCTACAATATCAATGGTCCGGTCACCGGAGTAGAACTGCGCAGCCGTTGCTCCCGTAACCTCAGTATAAATCATCTTGGATATATCCTGGGCAGACAACCCCAGGGAACGCAGCTTATGCTGATCATATTCCAGATGAATAACCTTGCTCTTTTCATGCCAATTCAAATTTACATCAATATTATTTTCATCGGCCAATACCCGCTGAGCTACCTGCTCACCAATATCCCGCACCGTATCCTTATCATAACCAAATACCTTAATCATTATTGGATAATCGGCTGGTGGACCGGTCTGGATATATTTTATATCAAACCGCACCTCTGGGAACCGGTCACTGAGCTCCTCACGAATATTCTGACTCAGCAGCTCCCGCTTTTCCTGGTCCTTGGCTACAACTATAAACTGGGAAAAAGGATCATTAGGAGTTTCCGGGCTAAAGGTCAACACAAACCTTGGAGCTCCTTCACCCACATAATAGCTGTAATTGTCGATTTCATCAGAATGCTCATTCAAAAATTCTGCAAAACGCTTAGCTACATTATCAGAAGCCTGAATTGATGAACCGTCATTCAGCCGCATGGTAACAATAATTTCCGGTCTGGTGGATGGCGGGAAAAACTCCTGACGAACGAATTTCATAGTATATAAGGACAGGACGAACAGGGCCACCGTCCCCAGCAGAACCAGCTTTTTATGACATAAAAACCAGCCTAAAACCCTTCTGAATATATCATAAAATTTATTCTGATACTGGACGGCCTCCCCCTCGCCATCCCGTTTTACCTCTACCTTAATGAGATGATAGCCATATAATGGAGCCACCATAACAGAAACTACCCAGGACACTAACAGGGCCATGCTGATAACTGGAAACAGGGCACTACAGAACTCGGAGGCCGCACCTTTAGCAAAGGCCACCGGAATAAAGCCGGCACAGGTAATAAGGGTACCTGTCAGCATGGGCTTTGCCGTAGCTCTGAAGGCATAGCAGGCGGCATCAAAGCGGTTAAGCCCTGCCTCCAGCTTTACGCTCATCATTTCCACGGCTATAATGGCATCATCCACCAATAATCCCAGGGCGATAATCAGTGCACCCAGAGAAACCTTCTGTAAATCGATACCAAGGGCGTACATTCCGCAGAACACAGCGAACAATACCAATGGAATACAGCCGGCAACTACCATACCTGTTCTAACGCCCAGGCTAAGGAAGCTTACTGCCAAAACGATGATGATAGCCTCCCGCAGAGTACTGATAAATTCGGAAATAGACTCCTCTACTACCGCAGGCTGGTCAGATACAGGATGAATTTCCAAACCTACCGGCATATCGGCACCGACCTTTTCCACCAGCTTATTCAGCTCACTGCCCAAGGTAAGGATATTGCCACCGGGCTCCATGGATACGGCTATGCCAATGGCTGGCTGCCCGTTAAAATACATCATTGGTTCTGCCGGCTCAGCATACCGCCGTTCTATTTTGGCAATATCCCCCAAACGAATTACCTTGCCGCCTCCGGCACTCATGGTGGCATTTTTTATATCATCAATATTTTCAAAGGTTCCAGAATATCTGAGGTATACATTATCAGTGCTGGTCTCAATCATTCCTGAAGGAGTCATCTGATTTTGTCCCCTCAGTGCATCGGCCAGGGCCATGGGACTTACTCCCAGCTGGGCCAGCTTGGCATTTTCTATCTCAACAAACACCTTCTCTGACTGGACTCCCACCAGGGTTACCTTTTGTACGCTGTCATTGGCCTCAGATAAAATCATGCGCCGAATTTTTTCGGCCTCCTTACGCATTTCCTCGTAGGAATATCCATCACCGGTAATAGCATATATAGAGCCATAAACATCGTCAAACCGATCATTATAGTAAGGACCATATACCCCCTCCGGCAATTCCTTTTCTATATCCTTGCAGAAATTTCGCACATCCCGCCAGGCCGCCCGTATATCACCCTTGTATTCATCCTGCAATACCACATGCAGTACGGTAGAACCGCTGCGGGTAGTGCTTTTTACACAATCTATACCCGGCAAATCGGCTATCTTCGACTCCAGCTTATCAGTTACCTGCAGCTCCATTTCCTCGGCACTGGCCCCTGGCCAAGCTGCGGTAACAATCATTTCACGGATGGTGAAGCTTGGATCCTCCATACGACCCAATTTTATATAGGAAAATATACCACCTATTACAAATATTATTATGAAGTACCAAACCAGTGCCCGATTTTTCAGGGACACCTCTGTTAGATTAACCATACTACTCGTCCTCCGTCAATCTGACCTTCTGGCCCTCATGGAGCTTATGCACTCCGGCAGTTACCACTATATCACCTAAGGACAAGCCCTTTACCCTTACGGAATTATTACCGGTATTTTCAAAAGTAATTTTTTTCAGATGAACTGTATTATCCCCTTTATCTACTACCCATACCTGGGCATCCTTTCCTGTCTGATATACAGCGGATATTGGCAACAGCTCTCCCAAATCCCCTTTGTCAGCCTCGGTACACTTTACATTGGCGGTCATACCCAGATACATACCCTTTGGTGGATTTACTATACTCACCCGAACCTTATAGGTACGGGATACACCATCGGCCATTGGTGATACCTCTCTTATTATGCCCTCCACCTTGGCGTTCTTAAGGGCCCAGAAGGAAATCTGAACGGTTTTTCCCAATGGCACATCCTGCAAATGATTTTCCGGGAGATTGATCTCCACCTCCAATTCATTGGACTGAACCATGGAAGCTACCGGCTGGCCGGCACTGACCACTTGCCCGGCCTCCACATTTATAGCCGAAATTACTCCGGACATTGGTGCCGTCAACAGGGTATAATCCAAGGCATTATGGCCTTGAGCTGCTCCGGCAACGGCCTGATTGTATTGAGCCAGTGCCGAATCATAGGCAGTCTGATACTGGTCAAGCACCATAGCAGAAATAGCCTCCTGGGCAAAGAGCTGCTGATAACGGGTCAAATTGGCCTGGGCCAAATCCAGCTGGGCCTTGGCCGATGCCACCTGGGCGTCACTCTGGTTGGAGCGTTCAGCCACATCCCGGGCGTCAATGGTCATCAATACCTGACCAGCACTTACCATATCCCCCAGCTGTACATTTCGTTCAAGCACCTTGCCCCCAACCTGAAAGGACAGATTGGTTTCATAGCGCCCACGAACGACCCCTGTGTAGGTGCCTTCAAGGACCTGGCTGGATGCCCCAACCTGTTGTGTTTTTACCACCTGAGGCTTCATCTCAGGTATTTCATCCTTGCCACACCCCCACAACAGAAATGCGCACATGATAATCACTAATGAAATCGGTGCGATTCTTCTCATTTTTATTTACCTCCTCATATTGCCAAATATGGTAGAAAAATCTGCATTGCTTATCCTTATGGATATTTTTTGCAAACATTTAACAAATATTTCCTGTTCAAGCTCAGTGAACCCATCTGAAAATATGTAATTAGTTACACTTTCTAAAATCCCCTTTACTTTACTCTCAATTTCTTTTCCCGCCGATGTAAGGTACAAACGTTTTAACCGGCGATCTGTACTATCTTGCTTCCTGTATAAAAAGCCCCGAAGCTCCATGCTTTGAATAGCCCGGGTGATGGCTGCCTTATCCACGCGAATATAGCTGGCCATATCCTCCTGACTGCATCCCTCCCGGTCGTATAATACATACAACAGGATATACTCCGCATAGGTCAGACCTAATTCCATACAGGCTTCCACTATCAATGACTGGACGCATCGTCTGATGATTCCAAAGTCTATGGCCGCATTATAATAATTCATTAAAAACCTCCAGAAAAATTGCAGCAAAAGAAGTTGACATATACAACACTTACGCTGTTTATTTTATCAAAAGCATATATTATATACAATAGAAACTGCATAAAAACTGAATTCTCATTCAGATATTTTTTTAAACACGAAAAAAGCTGTAAAAACGATAGGCGTTCGTTTTTACAGCCTTTTTCTTCCATTCATTCTATAATGAAAGTGGGTAAATAAAAGAGAGGGGTTTATATGCGACACAGGGGAATGTCGCTTATAAGGATTAAATCAAAGTTCAAGCAGGAGAAACAGGATTTCATCTGGGGGTCAGATGTTATCCTTGGCTTGCCCTTTGATGTGTCTATTATATGATTATCTTATGAGTATGTCAAGAGACTTTTTGGATTTTTTTTGATTTTTTTAAAGTTTTTTTGGAATACTCTCCCAAACATACATCATATATCCCTATATAATACTCCATAATCTTCTCATACTTATAATGATTATATTACATGCAGACAGGCTTTATGCCTTTATTAAAAGCCTACTTAAATATCACTGATTACTTTTTGTATACATATTAAATTTGCCAATTATTCCATACTACCTGATAATTTTTAAAAATAAAAAAGTGGTATTTTTTGAGCATATTAGCAATAAATACCACTTATTAACAACCAAAATGCTTATTTTCCCCTATTTCCACTCATTTATTCCTCACTTATCCACATTTATACACAGTTATTAACACAGTATCTGTGGATAACTGTGTATAAATAGCTGGCTGCCGCCTAAAAATATGGAAGCTCAGCACCAATTAACATAAGTAAAGACCTTCTGTGGAAAATACGCTTGCATACCTAAGCCTTGAATAATGTGCTTATAATATTGCACAAAGCCCGCTGATCAGCTGCTCCCATAGTTTCCCTGGCCGAATGCATAGCCAAAATCGGTACACCAATATCCACAGTCCGCAGGGGAACCAGGGCTGAGGCTATGGAGCCCAGGGTTGCCCCTCCCGGCATATCAGAACGATTAACATAGTGCTGATACGGTATATTTTCCCTTCGGCACAGCCCCTTTATTATCGCCACAGCCTCCGCATCACCGGCGTAGCTCTGGGATGCGGCCTGCTTGATCACCAAGCCGCCATTAAGCAAGGGACGATTGGTGGGATCCGTTTTATCCACATAATTGGGATGAAGTCCATGGGCCACATCCACCGACAGCATAAAGCCGCCATTTATTCCCTGCCACATTTCTTCCCTGGAATAACCCAGACAGGTATACAGCCGCTCAATCAGCTGCATAAGATTGGCTGAGGCCGCCCCCTGCTTGGTACGGCTGCCAATTTCTTCATTATCAAACAGGGCGATAATATTAAGGCCGCTGCCCATTCCTGAGGTTATCCCCTTTATACAGGCCACCACGGAGGTTATATTATCAAGCCGGGGAGCCGACACCATTTCTCCGGCTACCCCCAGCTGACAGCCTGCTTCACAGGAATAGATATTTAGCTCATATGACAGAATATCAGATTGGGAAATACCTGCTTCGGCGGCCAACAAATTCTCCACCAGGGCCTGTGCATTATCTTTGCCTGTCCCCTTGCCAAATACTGCCGCCAAGGGCAGCATGTCCTTCTGCTTGTTCAGGGCCAGCCCCTCATTTATTTTTCTGTTCATGTGAATGGCCAGGGAGGGAATGGTAAGCAACGGCCGTCCAAAATCCACCAGCATTGTTTTGGGCGTCATGGCCTCCCTCCCTGCCGCCACTACCTTGCCGGCAATGGATAATGGACGGTCCAGCCATGAATACAATATGGCACCGCCATAGCCCTCAGTATTCAGCAGGCCATAGCCATCCTTGAACACTCCGGCCTCCGGTTTGATGCGAAAGCCGGGAAAATCCGTATGGGCCGCGGCCAACCTTAAGCTGTTTTTGTCTGTCAAATTCCCCTCACCAATGGTAAAGGCGAACAATGAGGAACCATATACCCTGGTAAAGTACCTTCCCCGGGCTGATATATCCCAGGCACCGGCCCAATCCAGCTCTGTAAAGCCATGTGCCTCCAATTCCTCGGCCCCGGTCTGAACCGTGTGCCATGGGGAGGTTGCTTTCCTTGTAAATTCCAATAAATCTATAATATCACCGTACATAGCCTCTGCCTCCTATTTCTGTTTGCCGGAAAGAATATACCTGTGACAGGCTGCTATAGCCATGGTAAAGCCCACAAGCATCATTACCGCCATGGGAACGCCGCTGTCTGTACCGAAAATCCCCACTATCGGCATCAGCAGACCGCCTAATATCATGGATGAGCAGCCCAAAAGAGCTGATGCACTTCCTGCGTTTCTTCCCTGGGAGGACAGGGCCAGGGAAAAGCTGGCCGCCCCTACCACAGAAAGGGGAGCCAGACCCAATACCAGTAAGGGTACTACCACCGGAAATGGTGCCTCAACATAAAAAATTCCCACAAGAAGCACCGCCACAATCGCCTGAAGATAAAGGGAACAGCGGAGCATTTTCTCATCGCTGACCCGACCTGACAGCTTGGCCGGCAGTCCCCCGGCAATCATTAAGGAAGCCCCAATACCACCAAATACATAACTGTATACCTGGGGCGAAATATGATAAATTCCCTGAAAAACGAAGGAGGAGCAGCCAATATAGGCAAAAAACGCCGCAAATTCAAACATCTGCACCAGACAGTGACCCATGAAATATTTATTTCGCATGAGAATGGGAAAGGTCAGAAGGGTTCTGTTAATGTTTTTCAGCCGCAGCTCCACAGGCAGACTTTCCTTAAATATAACTGTTGCCCCTGCCATTACCAGGCCAATAATGGCCAGAACCCAAAATACATGGCGCCAGCTGCCCATCACCAAAATCTGACCGCCTAAAACCGGTGCCAATATAGGTGCCAGACCATTTACCATCATTAGTATAGAAAAGAATTTTGTCAGCTCGGCCCCCTTACACATGTCTCTGGCAATGGCTCTGGATATTACGATGCCACAGGCACCGGCAAAGCCCTGAATAAACCTGGCTGCCAGAAAAATCCATATATTGGTTGCCAAAGCACAAATAGCGGACATGGACATAAACACCAGCATACCCAATAAAAGGGGGAGCTTACGTCCCTTCATATCACTGATGGGACCGGCAAAGATTTGACCTATGGCCATACCAATCATCGTCATGGTCAAGGTCATCTGTACCGCAGAGGTACTGATACCGTAGTCCTCCTGCATCACCGGCAGGGCCGGCAAATACATATCTGTGGCCAGGGGAGCCATTGCTGACATAATACCCAAAAAAATAACCAGCCAAACACTGCGTTTTGTCTCACTCATTCAATAACCTCCAAAACAATTAACGACAGAAAGCAATTTCCTAATCAGTTCCCTGTAAATTGTAAACCTATCCCGGCGCAGCTTTTGAATTCCAGCTTGATTTAGCTGAATTTTACCTATTAACATGGGATAAGGCCTTGTTCCTCTTCATTGTAAAATTTTGCCTACATTACAAAAATGATATACTTTTGGCTTTTTTAAATAATTTATCTTGTAGAAAATTGTACATTACAGTATAATTATAGCACACATACTCATAATATTATCACTTTTTTTGATATCAATGGGTATATGATGATGTAAAATTCATAAGAATACAGGTGAATGAATGAAAATCAATCGTCTCCGCAAAATTCAGGAATTACTGGAAGAGAAAAAAAGCATCTCCATAAATGATTTATGTGCCACCTTTGATGTATCCAAGAATACCATCCGCCGGGATATTGCCGAGCTGGAAAAACGAGGTACCATTAATAAGGTATATGGCGGCATAGTGCTTCAGGAACATGTAGACCCACAGGAAAAGGCACCGGCTGCCCAGGAAAACAGTGCTGACAAGCTTCACAAGCAGAAAATTGCCCGTATGGCGGCCAGCCTGGTTCAGGATGATGATGTAATATATATTGATTCCGGTACCACTACCATGCACATGATGCCTTATCTGGAGGATAAGCACAACATCACCATTGTTACCGCCAGCATCCATGTTATTAATATTGCTGCCGCCTCAGCCAAATTCAACCTGATCGCCACCGGCGGCACCATATATGCCCCTACCAAGGCCTTTGTGGGACCTAGTGTACTCAACTGCCTGAAGCAGTACAATATATCAAAGATTTTCATATCCAGTACAGGTATTTCCATTGAAAAGGGCCTTACTACGGCTTCCCCCCTGGAGTGTGATATTAAACGCTACCTGGTGGATAAACCGGGCAAGAAAATTCTTATGGTGGACAGCACCAAAATCGATGCAGCCTCCCTTATTTCCTTCTGTAATCTGGATGAAATAGACTGTATCGTGGTGGACAAGGAGCTGCCCCTACGGTATAAGGCCTTCTTCGCCAAGTACAATATTGAAGTTATTGTATGTGACGACTGATAAAATGATAACTTATTCAGGTGGAGTTTTAACTACACATGAAATTAATTGAATTGCATACGTTAATACAGGCTAAAAAATGACCTGCAGAGCTTTTCTGCAGGTCATTTTACTAGGAAATCTTAGCGAATCAAATCCAAAGGATGCAGATAAGCTTTAGATTTCGTTGTAAGGGCGTAGTGCGAAACACTGTTTCGCACGGAGTTTAATATACAAACGCTGGTGGCAGGAGCCCCAATAGGCTGCTTACTCTACAATAATCACTTATTGTAGGTACGATACATCCTTATTGGCTCAGGATTATCATTTATGCTCCATACACCGCATGGACATACACCGGCACAAATACCACAGCCTATGCATTTATTGGGGTCAGATACATAGGTCCAGGAACCATCCTCATTTTCTATGCGGCTGATGGCCTTTTCCGGACATGATTCCAGGCACATCCTGCAGTCACGGCAGGTACCGCAGCTAACACACCGCGTATGATCATCCGCCGGATCCCCCAGCTGACAATGATGACATTTTTCAAAATAGGCCTTGGATAGCCGCTCGGCCGGTATTTTTTCCTTCTCCGGGAAGGGAACAAGCTCCTGCCCCATCAGATAACGGTCAGCATAATAAGCGGCCTTGATACCATCACCAATGGCATCGGTTAACCGGCCCGGCTTAATAACATCCCCGGCGGCAAATACACCTGGCATAATGGACTTGTCCTCTTTGGTAATCAGCCAGCTGTCCCGGAACTTTTTAATGGAAGCATCCTCCGGCAAAAAGTCCAGAATTGGTGATTCACCAATGGATACGATGACCTCATCCGCCGGAATAAACCGCCCATCGTTGGCATATACCCCCTCCTTGGTGATTTTTTCCGTAAAGAAGGGCCATACCAGCTTGCCGCCCCGGCTCTCCACATACTCTATTTCATCAGCAAAGGCCGCCGGCTTCTGCACATCCACAGCCACCACCGATTCAGCCCCCATATCAAAGGCCGCCCGGCAGGTATCCATACCGGAATTACCGCAGCCGATTACTACTACCCGTTTACCCACCTTTGGATTTTCGCCCCGATTTACCTTTTTCAGGAAATCCAGGCCCATGGTGAGCAGCTCCTTGCCCTCCCAGTTGAAATACCGGGATTCATGGCCGCCGTTGGCCACGATGACGGCATCATATGTATCCTGAAATTTCTTAAAGCTTTCCTTGTCTACCCGACAATTAGGTACGAATTTTACCCCCAGGCTTTCAATGCGCTTCAGCTCAGCTTCCAGTAAATCATGGGATAACCGGCCCCGGGGAATAACCTGCTCCAGCTTACCCCCCATTTTCTCTGCATCATCAAAGACGAAGACCTCATGTCCCTTGCGGGCCAGCTGCCAGGCTGCGGACAGACCGGCTACGCCGCCGCCCACAATTCCCACCTTTTTGCCAGTGGACACAGCTGGCTTCTTCACCGGGGTAAAGGCCGAAAGGTACCCAAGGGGACCAATCTGAATGGCCTCATCAATGGTGCCACGGGTACAGCCCTCCATGCAAGGATTTGGACAAACACTGCCACATACCGAGCCCGGGAACGGAGTATACTGGAGCTCCAGCTCAATGGCCTCCTGAAGCCGGCCCTGGCGAATAAGATTATAGCGAAGCTGGGTAGGAATGCCAGTAGGACAGCTGAACTCACAGGGAGCCGCATATTTGGCGTTATCCCAGCTGGGAACTCTCAAGCGATAGAGACCATGGGAAATGGTATTATGAACTGCAAAATCATCCATGGCCACGTCGGAGAAAATCCCTCCCTTCACCCATTCCTGGGTGCGGAATTCCCTCATAGTCATTTTCTTGGACGGGGTGGCACTCTTTTCCTCAAAGGTAAGGGGACGCAGCTTTTTCCACTGACTCCACTGGGAAAGTTCACCCTTTAACTCCTGACGCTCTATTTTTTTCAGGAATTCATCCATGCCAGCAGTGAGGAAATCAATATCCTCCTGCTCCAAATCCAGGCACTTAATGTCCTTTGGATATGTCGACACCGGACCGCGGACGTATACCACGCCACCTACCATGCCTACACAGGCCCGCTCACCAAGAACTGAGTCAAACTGCTCAGAGTCATAGCCACAAACTACGGCCCGGCCGCCCCCCATAAACTCAAAGGAGAAGGAACCGGTATTTTTTAAAATCCACAGCTCCGGCTCTTCGTAAAGGGGGTCGTGCTTCATCAGGGAACCGCTGCGGGTACCTGCCCGGCCACCGATGAAAATCTTTCCCCCGGCAGAGCAATGGCCTGCTGTATCACCGGCATCTCCCTTGACGGTAATCACACCGCCGGCATTGAGCCAGCCCACATCCGCCGAGGTGGAGCCCTCCACCACGATTTCCGTATTGGGCAGACACATGGAGCCCACCCGCTGGCCCGCATTGGTAACGCGGAAGTTCAGCTTTTTTCCTTCACTGTTCCATAAGGGACCGCCTATATCATGCTGGCCGGAGGCCGCAATTTCAAACTCTGTTTCACCGGACCTTACTGCCTCCTCAATCTTTAGGAGCAGATCCTGGGTGGACATGCGCTCATGTCCATTCATCGTATCAATCTTAAACATACCTTACCGCTCCTTCCTTAGCATACATACTGAATTCCCAGCTTGTCCGCAATGGCCTTGTCAGTTGATACAAGGGCATCACTGCGACCCACCGGCAGGGAGCTGTTGCCAATAGGAGCCATAAGCTTCCTAAGCTCAGCATCAAAGGCCAATACATAATCCACAATCTTCTGGGCGCCCTTATCGATGTCCAGCCGCTTCACCAGCCGCGGATCCTGGGTACAAATCCCCATAGGACACTTACCGGTATTACAGGAATTACAGCGGCCACGCTCGTTACCCACACAGCCCAATAGCTGGATAAGCACCTTGCCCACAAATACGCCATTGGCACCAAGGCAAATCATCTTAAAGGCATCCGCAGCCGCATTGCCCGTAAGGCCAATACCGCCGCCGCCATACAGAGGGATCTGGCCCTGAAGGCCCTGCTTCACTGCCGCATTGTAGCAATCGCGAATCTTGGACACCACCGGATGTCCTGTATGATCCAGGGAAACCTCATTGGCGGCACCAGTACCGCCCTGAATGCCATCCAGGAAGAAGCCGCCGCAAATCTTATATGGATCCCGCAGCAAATTATTATAAACGGACACAGAGGTGGCGGAAGCCGCACATTTAATGGCCACCGGCACTCTGAAGCCAAAGGCTGCATTCAGTGACAGGTGCATCTTCTGTACAGATTCTTCTATAGAATACAGGCCCTGATGATTTGGCGGGGAGGACAGGGTGGCCTTTGGAACACCGCGAATAGCCTGAACATGCTCTGCCACCTTGGCCGCCGGCAGTAAACCGCCATCCCCCGGCTTGGCTCCCTGGCCGATTTTAATAAGCACACCGGCGGGATCCGTCACCATGTGGGGTATCGCCTTTATAATACGGTTCCAGCCGAAATGACCGGAGGCTATCTGCAAAATAAAATACTTTAAATAATCGGATTCCATCAGCTTTACCGGCATGCCGCCCTCACCGGAGCTCATGCGCACCGGCAGGCCACACTTCTCATTGAGATAGGCACAGGCCAGAGCCACAGCCTCCCAGGCCCGGGTGGACAGGGCACCAATGGACATATCGGAAAAAATAAGCGGATAAATCCAGTTTACAGGCGGGGCCTTATGATCCATCACCATCCTGCCATTCTCCAATCTGAAGGGCAGCTCCTTTGGCGAAAGCACCCGGCCCAATGGGGAACGGATATCAAAGGTATGGCGGGCCGAGTCCAGGGATGGGTCCGTCATCTGGGAAATACGGCCAACTACAATGCTGTCCAAGGTGCGCTGGGCATTGAGATTGGTGCGGCCGCCCCGCTTAATAGGGCCACTGTCCTTGGAAAGCAGCACCTGACGGGTATCCACATTCCTGACAGGGCGAATGGCGTTGTTTGGGCACACCTTTTCACACATGCCGCAGCCCCGGCAATAATCGGTGAGACTGGCCTTTTGGGTAATAATTGGCCGGGCAATGTGACGATGCTCCGGCTTTGGCTGACTGTCCGTGGATACCACAATGGACTGGGCCTGGGTCTTTACCTCAATGGCCTTAAAGGAACAGGTGGCCACACAGCTGCCGCACATGGTACAGCGCTCAGCATGATATTCGATTTTCCAAGAAAGGTCATTGACTGACACATCCTGTGTTTTTACTGCTTCCATCTCTGTACCTCCAATTCATTATCAATCACAATTACTTCCCGCTCATTAGGATAGATATCCTTTTCCCTGTCCCGGTTTGGCATTATTTCATTGAGACCGCATACCTCCGAGGAAATGGCTATCATATTGTCATCCTGACCCAACACCACGGGACGCAGCTTCTTGGAGTCGCAGCAGGTAATCATCCGGTTATCCGGCAGGGTGGCAATAATCGTATTTGGTCCATTGATTTCCAGATGGGCCAGAGACTGACGAATGGCCTTAAGAACCTCCTTATCCTCCCGCTCCTCGATTTCCTCAAAGGGCAATGGAGTAATAACGTGTTTATAATAATTAATAGGCCACTTCAATTCGTGGAGTACATAATGAAGGGTATAAAGAAAGCACTGGGAGTCGGACTCAAAGCCGATATAGCCCCGATGGAGGGACTTTTGGAACTCCTTGTTTTTAGTGTAAAAAGTATTCTCACCATTGGCACACAGGGTGTAGCCCTGGAGGAAAAATGGATGAGCCGCATAACGGACAATATCGTAATTGGTATTCTGACGGCACTGAACCACAATATTCTTCGCCATAAGTCCGCCATGGTCGTCCCACAAATGGAAGTAGGTGGCAATATCCCGGGGATCACCGATTTCCTTAAGGGTCAGCACATCCGGCCAGAAGGAATACACAAAGCCCTCATTGGCGTCCTCCAGCATTTTGCGCAAAGCCAACCGGGTATCCAGCAGCAGATTTTGCTTTTCCTCCTCGGAAAGCTCATTGTAATGCTCCGGAAAATCATAATTGCGGAATACATAATATGGCATAGCCTGAATGTCCAGGTTAGGCTGCTTATTCGGAATTGGAATCCATTCGGCCAGCTGCACAAAGTTATGGGCATCCATGTATTCCTCTACCATTTGATTGCCCCTCTGGGTGCAGGCCATGGAAAGGAGTGGTTTATCTTTATAATTGGAAAAAGTACCATATAAATCCTGCATTACCATGGCAAAGCCCGAATTGTCATGCCCCTCCTGCTGAGGCAGCATCAAATGTAAGGCCTTGGATGGATGAACAGGTACCTTGCTTTTTATTGAACCAATTCTACACATCGTAACACTCCTCCAATACACAAGTCTAACTTTTTTTCTCAAAAGCTATGGGTATAGTACAGATAAAATCCTTGTTTAGTAGACATTTGTTTTTCTGTAATATATCCCCTTTGAGTAACAAGTATAATTATATGTATTATTATTCTTAGTGTCAATATAATTATTCATGTATACAAGCCAACAAATCCAATTATTATCCTGTTTTTTATAAACGTTATATCACCTTTATGTATTTTTATGCATTTAATAACCTCATATATGCACATTTATGAAAATAATACTGTATACAATCCCAGTAAACCCTTGTCTTTTCTGCTATAGCCTCATTTTATTTTATATAACATAAAATGTATATTATGTATTGTATTTTGGCATAAAATATATATCAAAAAAACCGCTGGCTTCATAACAAAGCCAACGGTTTTCATTTCATTTTATCTTAAATCATTTCAATACTGGAAGCTCCGCCAGGACGAATGGTTAACGAGTAAACCCGATACAGGTCCAAACCGTACCAATAATCCTCAGCTCCGTTATCATAAACTACCTTAACATCCCAATACTGTACCCCATCCCGTGGGTCAAAGCCGATAAAAATATCCTGACCTGGAGCAAGAACGTGATTAGGACCAAGCTCATCCTGATAAATCCAGTTAGATTCATGGGTTGGGCTCAGATAAATATAGGATATGGTCCTGCCAGTACCATTAATCAGGCTAAAATCCTGACTACCGGCCAAGGCCGTCCCCTGAAAACCAACAGCCATAACTACTGCTACCAGGAATACCTTCAATACGTTTACGAATCTCATAGTACATACCTCCTTAAATTTGTTGTTACGTACAAACTCTAATATGATTATAACTCAATTTGTAAATAATTTCACTTAATTATTTAAATATTTATGCTACCCTGCCATCCAAGGGTTTCTTATTCTTCATATCCTTACCCCTGTTATAGCTGGCAAGGCCCTTTTTAATCATCGGAATCATAAGCTCCACGGTTTTTGCTGCGGATGACTCCTTCAATTCCTGTTCTTCCATCATTTTTTCCATTGCCATAATATAAACGCCCCTTTCCAACAATACTATTAATTAACCATCCGTCGCTTTTACGATTGTATATGGTCACAATACTAATTGGCCAGCTCTGTAAAATGCTTCAATGCTATGCTGATATCATCCCGATTTACCCAAATTCCCTGGTCTTCCAGGATGGTATTTACCGCCTCCACGCGATTAGCACCCTGAAATTTTGTCGTATCAAACCTTTTAAGGACACTGATAATTACCTTAGTCAATTCCTGCATATCCACCGACTCCTTTCCTATGCCTGATTAACTGTCTTACAACCTTATATACGACTGTCCGGCCAATCCATTACAAAAAAATAAAAAAAATCTGGCTGCGCAGGCCAGTTCAATCTCCCGAATAAAAAACATAGGAAACCTCGTGCGAAACGTTATTTCCCACTACGCCCTTACAACGAAATCTAAAGCTCTTCTGCATCCTTCGGATTTGATTTGCTAAGATTTCGTATTAAAAAAAGGACGGGTTAATCCCGTCCCAGAATTTTTCGCAGGGTCCCCATGGCCCGAAAGAGAATTACCCCCACATTGGCCGAGGATATACCAAGTGTATCAGCAATTTCCCTATTATTCATATCGCCCCAAAATTTTAATTCAATAATTTCCTGCTCCCGTTGGGATAATTTTCCCAACGCCAGCAACAGCTCCCTTTTCCCATCCTGCTCCAGCAAATGACCATCCGGAACCTCCTTATCATCTACCTTGGGAGAGAACACATCATCCCATTCCACATTTTGCCGATGGCTTTGCCAACGATAATAATCGGTCAGGGTACGCATGGCTATACGGCTTAACCAGGTGGCAAAGGAGGCCTTACTGCTGTCAAAGCTGTCCAGATGTCCCACCATTTTCTCAAAAACATCGCTGACAATATCATCGGCAATAGAGGCATTCTTTACCCGGGCGTAGATTAAATTGTATATTTTGGAAAAAAAATGCTCATACAGCTCATCAAAAGCTGCATCATCATGTATGGCCTTTCGGGCTATACCATTCCAATCCTGTTCATCCATACTTTCCTTCTCCTATGCTACCTGACGCTTTACCAGTTTGGCAAATATTCCATCCCTGGCCAACAATTCCTCATATGTTCCGCTTTCCACCAAATATCCCTTGTCCATGACCAAAATCCGATCACAGCCCCTTATGGTGGACAACCGATGGGCGATTACCAGCCTGGTGGTTTTCAATTTATTCAGGCTGTTGGTTACAATGGCCTGGGTCCGATTATCCAGTGCACTGGTAGCTTCATCAAAAATAATAATAGCCGGCTTGGCCGCCAGGGCTCTGGCAATCATTATCCGTTGACGCTGTCCCCCGGAAATATTGTTGGAGCCTTCACTAATGACTGTCTGCATACCCATGGGCATGGCCCGGATATCATCGGCAATCCCCGCTGCTTCTGCCGCCACCCAGGCATCATCCTGGGTAAGGGCAGTCTGTCCCACAATATTGGTAAATATATCGCCGGTCATCAGCTGGCCATTTTGCAATACCACCCCCATTTGCGACCGTACAGAGGGTGGTGATAATTCCGCCAGGGACTGACCGTCATAATATATGGCACCGCTTTTAGGCTGCTCAAAGCCCAATAGCAATCGTACCAGTGTTGATTTACCACAACCGGAATGGCCCACTATGGCCACATTTTCCCCTGCCGCAATTTGAAAGGTTATATCATGGAGGACATCCTTCTTATCCTCGCCATAGGCAAAGGTCAAATGACTCACCTCTATGGCACCGGATAATGGTTCAGCCTCCACCTTGTCACCGGTGGTTTCCGGAATCTCATTCAATATGGGACGAAGATTTTCTATATGGGGCTGAATAGCAAAACAGGAACCAATCAAGGGTACAAACGCCTTTAAGGAGGCGTTAAATGCGGTAAAGGCCGCCTCAAAGGCCAGAAACTGGGCATATCCCATGCCTCCGGCAGCCGTGGAGGCCACCGTCCCCTCCCTCAGGGGCTCCTGGAGGCCATTTACTGCCATATAATACAGCACCATAGTCAAAATAAAGGGCTGGGCTGCTCCTATAATTGTATTATAGTTGTTTTGCCATCTCAGGGCCAGATTCCACCTCCAGGTTTCCCCAAAAACCTTACTCCATAGATGAAAGGCCTGTTCCTCCGCTCCATGGACTCTAAATTTGGCCAGACCGGTAAATAGCTGCTGCACCAGGCCTGCCTCAGCATTATTGGCTGCGATTAATTTACGTTGAAAGAACAATACCCGCCCGTAAATCATGGCCGTTATCATGAACCATACAGCCCATACAGCCACAGCCACAGCCGTCAGCTTAAGGCTGTACCAGCACATCAGAAACAGACTCCAGAAGGAAAATACCGTGTTAAATACCGTGGAAACAAAATTACCGCTGACCACCTCCTTTACCATTTCAATGCCACGCATACGGCTGGCTAATTCACCGGAGGTAAACTGACGGAAAAATTTTTCCGGCAAGGTCAGCAGCCTGCCCCAGAGAGCTGCCTCCACTGACATATCCAATCGGGTGCTTATACGCATTACCGCCACCATCCGTATCATACTGAGGGCGGCCATGGTAAAGCTGGTAACCATAATAACCTGGGTAACGGATACCAGTCCCTTCCGATCCATTATAGGAATGATATTTTGAAAAATGGTTTCCGTAATGATAGGACTCACCAGGGGAATAAGTCCCGCAATGAAGCTCACCAGCAATATAGTCCGATAATCGATTTGCCAGCACTGACGAAACATAAACCTGATCAAATCCTTTATGGACAGCTTACGGCGCGGAAAACCGGCATAACACAGGAAGGCATCCACATCCAGCTCATCGGCCAGTTCACCGGTGACCGGTATCCCCTCCGGCTCTCTCCTGGTTATCATAACATAGGTACTGGGGGTCTTGGGAATAAGTGCAGCCATTTCCTTTTTCTCCCCAAAATAACCGATCATAGGGCCACAATCCTTTGTATACCACCCCCGCTCCAGCTTCACCAGCCGCAGCTGAATATTGGCCTTTTGGGCCACCCGGCGAAGGAGATGGATTTTGTCCAATTTTTTGACAATTTCCGGGGACAGTCCTATATCGGCCTCACCCATTGACAGGGCCTTTTCTATCAGACGAATGATAAAGCTGGCTTCCTCCAGACTCTTGCCCCGCTGTTCAGTACTGTGCTCTTCGTAAAATATTTCATCCTCGCCTAACAGATTGTTGATTGCATCATCTATCAGACGCTTCTTCTGCTGGTCGATAATATGATGCCGCCGTTCCAGCCGCCTGTCGGCAGACAAAAAACGGATGCCCTGGAGCATGGCAAAAATACCCTGATTTTCTTTAAAATGGCTATACAGGTCCCTGCTGCTGCCTGCACAGCCCTCCAGCATCTCCGGCCCGGACCACTGCAGCAGCGTATTGTCACCCATATCGGCCAATCGCTTTATCCATTTAATGCTGCCCAGCTTCAAAAACCAGCCCTGGAGACAATGCTGCAATTCGTCAGCTGATATATCCGTAAATTTAATTGCCCTGAGCCGGCAATCCTCCAAGCCATACAGGAGTATATTGACCTCCCCAAATTCATCCAAGGCCGGAAATACACTATCTCCCGGGCTTAATGAAAAAAGATATTCCTGGCGATATGAGCTCTGGTGGGCAGTAACAGCATAAACCTCCACCTGTCCTGTTTCCAGCAGCAAAAATTCTTCTTCATTTGTCATTCGCCAGCGCTTTCCCGCTTGTAATTCCATACCATCACAACTCACTAAAATAATTATGAACTTCGTTCTTTAATCAATCGGCGATAAGGCCCATCATGCTTTATCATATCCCGGTGGCGTCCACGCTCCACCACATGGCCCTTATCCAATACCAGTATTTCATCAGCATCCCGAATGGTGGACAATCTGTGGGCAATAATCACACAGGAACATCCCCGATGCCGGATATTACTCAGAACCTGTTCTTCCGTAACCGGATCCAGGGCACTGGTGGCCTCATCCAAAACGAGAAGAGAAGGATTTACAGCCAGGGCCCGGGCAATCTCCATCCGCTGACGCTGACCACCGCTGAAATTCAGGCCACCCTCGTCAACCTGGGCCTCATAGCCACCCTCCAGCTGAATTATATCATCGTGGATACATGCATCCCTGGCAGCGTTAATAATGTCAATCTGGCGCAGTGAATCATCGAATAGACCAATATTTTGGCCTACAGTGCCGGTGACCTGGAAAACATCCTGATCAACTGCCGCCAGGGAGGAGGTGATTACCTTCCGTGAAAGCTGACGGCGGGGTTTGCCATCAAACAGCACCTGGCCATCCCACTCCCCATATAAACCGGTAATGAGCTTGGCCACAGTGGATTTACCACTGCCTGATGCTCCTACTATGGCCACCCAATGACCAGGCTTTACGTGAAGATTAAAATCTTTAAGCAAAGGCTCCTCCAGGGGATTGTAGCCAAAGGTAACATGCTCCAGGGTTAATTCACCTGAAAGACGCATTTGTGACCCATCTGTTAAGGTAGTATCCCCGTATTCCTCGGGATAATTAAGGGTATCAATATTGTAGCAGCGCACATCGTTCAGCCGCTGCAGCTGCATTTCCGTGGTCTGCAGGCTGGTATATAAGCCCGTCAGATTGTTCACCGGAGCCTGAAAGCTGTTCATTAAATGCTGAAAGGCCACAAACATACCGGCAGTCATAGCCCCATCCATAATGGAAAAACCGCCAAAGGTCATGATAATAGCCCCATTTAACCCGTTTAACAGAGCAGGAAGCATGGTTACCGACAGCATCCACAGCTGGGTTTCCTGCATTCCTGCCAATACCTTGGCCCGATAGCCGGACCATTTCATGAAGAAATCACCTTCATTGCCATTGGCCTTTATGCTGTCAATCATAGACAGCCCGTTTATACTGGCTCCATACTCCTTGCCTGCATCCTGCTGAATACGCATGGCCAAATCCGTCATATGACGGCGGGTTAACACAAGAACTCCTACATTCATGGCCAGAAATGCAATACCAATAATGGTTAACAGCACATTGTATTGCAGCAGAAGCAACAAAAAGAAGAGGGCCACAAAGGCGTCCAGTACGGCCGTGGCCGCACTTCCGGACAAAACACCTGCCACCGCCTCATTCATGCTGATACGCCCTGCCACCTCAGCCGCATACCGCTGATGAAAGAACTGCATAGGCAGCCTTAGCAAATGCCAGAAAAAGCTGGATGAATCGGCCAGGGTCATCTTTTGCTGCCAACGGGTGAGGATTACCGATCTGAGCCAGGTCAATACCGCCGATACCACAAAGGATAGGGTAATGGCTATGCATAAATTCGTCATCCAATCAGAATGCTTACCCGTCAGAATATCATCCAAAAATATTTGGCTGAACACCGGTGCCGCCAAGCCGGGAATAATCATAAATAAGCCCAATAAAAGCAGGAAGCACATTCCCCATTTATCCTGCCACAGCTTTTTCCCGACGGCCTTGAATACGTTATATCGATGGCCCTCCGGTTTAAAGCCGGGCCCCGGCTTAATAGTCAGGGCAATACCCGTATAGGAGGTTAAAAAATCCTCCCACTCCACGGTGCGCCGTCCCATAGCCGGATCATTTATATAAACCTTGTCCTGTACAATGCCCTCCAGCACCACAAAATGGTTAAATTCCCAATGTATGATCTGAGGAAATTCCTGCTCCTCCCGAAGGCTTTCTGCCTCCCAGCAATAACCGTGAACCTCACAATTACGGGCCTGGGCCGCCCGCAGCACATTGCTGGCTTTACTGCCGTCTCGGTTTACACCGCATTCAGCCCGCAGCTTTTCCAATGGAACCCACATCCCATAATAGGCCAGCACCATGGACAGACAGGCCGCACCACACTCAGTAGCTTCCATTTGCAGTATGGTCGGCACATTAACATGCTTTCCCCCGCCAATATTAAAATATCCCAAAAATTCAAAGGCCATATGACTCACCTATTTCGCAGCCATTGGCTGATTTTATAAAATACTTTTTCCAAGGGAGGACGCCGTTCAATAATAATGGAACCGGTACAAAAGCTGCCTGCCGATACCGGCTTGTGGGGTCCCACCACCGAGGTCCATAAATAACCGGAGGGGGATTTTTCATCCTTAACCAAAACAAATCGCACCTCCATAACTGCCCCCTGGCCACTGGCCATCAATCGTTGGGACAATTCAGGATTACCCAGCTGCTGCTGAATTGACCGCAGGGATACGGGATAGCTGGACACAGTACGTACTACCCCTATCAGGCTGCCTGATTCCTGGGCATCTACTCCGCTGGGCACTATCTGGATTGTCTGTCCCGTCTCAATCTGCTTTCCCTTATCCACCGGAACGTACATAACCCCCATCAGGTCCGTATTCTTTTGGGTCAGGCGGACACTGCAAATTGGACTTCCGCTGTCAATAATACTTCCCCTGCGGACCATCAGCTCATCCACAATACCATCATATTCGCTGAATACATCCCGGGACTTTTCCTGTTTGTACAATTTATACCGATATTTATATACCTCACTGGCAGTATCCTGCATGTTGCCCGCCAGCTGGGATTCAAACTGGGCCATATTGGTATCTGCCGATTGATCGGACTGATCAAGGCGGGCAATCAAATCTCCCTTTTTTACCTCAGTGCCCTCACGAACATAGACGTTGGTTACCTTACCTCCGGCCACATGTGTAATATTAGCTACTCCGCCATAGTCCATAATCATCCCCACACCATCAGCCCTGACGGTGAGGGAACCAAAAATAGACCACATGACCACAGACAACAGCAGCAAGCCGACGGCCAACAAGCCCATCCAACCAATAGGGGTAGTTATGGGCAAAAGCATATCCAATCGGTCCGGTGACCTTAATTTATCCAAGGCCGCCCGACTAAAAATTTTGCTTCCATCTGCCATGGCTAGTTATCCTCCACTATAATTTCGATTTTTGTTCCTTCATCAATGCCCTCTGTATCCGAGGTAATAACTATATCACCAGCCGCCAGTCCGCTTTTTATTTCCACATATTTACCGTCAGTCACACCGGCTTCCACCCGCCGAAAGGCCAGGCGATTATCTGAATCCAGCACTGCCACCTGCTTTCTGGATTCATTGATAAAGGCTTCCACGGGAACAGTCAAACACTTATGAGGTAAATCAGAATACAGACGCACCTTGCTGTAGGCCCCAGGCTCCAGCAGACCTACCCGGTTATCAATCTGCCATATAACCTGGCGAATGGAGGCCTCTTCTCCCAGATCCGGTGTTATTTTTTCCACCTTGGCCTTAAATACCTGATTGGCGCCTAAATTCCCCGACGCCAAATTGGCACCATAGGATTTGTGCATTCCCGTCTCGTCGCTGACCGTCAGTTCAAATTCGCGTCCTATATATAGCCTCCTGGTAAATATATCCTCCAGTGTACTGTTAAAGCTTAAATGGGAAAAATCACCCACCAGGGCTACAGCCGTTCCCGCTTTAACATAGGCCCCGACTGTATGATAGAGGTTCAGTACCTCACCCTTGATTGGGGATTGGATAATCTCCCTGGATTCATGTACCATCAGCTGATCCCGTTGGGCCTGATAATTGGCCAGCCGGGCCTGGGCAGCCTTGTATGCAGCCTCTGCCTCCTCATATCTCTCCACAGAAATGGCATTTACCTCCAACAGCTGACGATATCTGTTATAAGAATTTCTGGCCTTGACCAGCTGGGCCTCAGCATCAAAAATATCACTGTCCGATTGACGCATTTTCAATGGAAGATTTTCGTCCATCAGCTGCAATATTGGGGTATTTACATCAACATTGCTGTTTTTTTCCACAAAGAAACGAACTATACGGCCATCCTCCAGGGCCACCACATCTGTCATATCATTGGAATAGAGATTGACTAAATCCAGCTCCACCATAGGCAATAGCTGTCTTTCCTTTGCCATAACCCCGGTTAATGGCAAATGGTGATTGGCCATACGCTGGGAGATTTCATTTTCCCCACGGGTATTCAGATAAACACCATAACCCAGTAAAGCAACTATTAATGTGATAATAATGCCTATACCTAAATAAAAATATATCTTCATTATAAACTTCCACCAAGCTAAAAAAAATTTGTAATACTCCTGCCAATTATTCGTATGTTATGATAGAATAAGAACATGGAACAGATAGGAGTGAGTATTATGAGCATTCAGGATGAATTACAAAATACAGATTTTTCCCACTTAAGCAAGATTAAGACCAGTCTCAAGACCCGTCTCCATGATATTCGTCAGCAAAAGCGTGAATTATCCTGGGATGAACTGGACGGTCTGGCAGCTGCCGGAGGCCAAAATCCTGTTAATCCCTTAATGCCAAAGAAGCCGCTGTAATGGCTGACTTCCTGCCAATTTTATATATATTGAGGACTGTGTACAATATTGCTGTATACAGTTTTTTTTCTAAATTTAACCCCACGCCAACGGGTGCTAATTCTCCCTCCTCTTAGGTGTGAGAAAATCCCCCATAGCGGTCAGTGTCAGCTGCTCAGCTAAGACCATGGTCTTGCTTTACAGGACACTTTCCCATGGGACGTATTAACCAATAGGCTTTGCCTCTTGGATACGTCCGCAAAGCTCTGGATTAATTCGGATGCATTCAGTAGACGTATAAATCTCCCACCGAATTAGTCTTATTTAATTATAACGCCATTGCACAAATTTTTCTTCTAAAAGAAGAAAAATATTCCGTCATACCTTTTCATAAAAAATAACAGGTGCCATGTGAGCACCTGCCATATTTTTATCAATGTGCATATTGTATCAAATCACAGCTTACCGGAAGCCTTGGCCATAAATTTTTCACTCATGACGGCAAAGCGTTCGTGTGTACCAGAACCAATTTCTTCCTTATCATCAAAGGCCCGAACCTTAAAGCTTATCTTCCGGCCATCCACAGCCGTAACCTCTGCTTCGGCCCGCACAGCCAACCCCACCGGGGTGGCAGCTGTGTGCTGTACATTAATGGATATGCCAACCGTTGTCCAGCCCTCCTCCATAAAAGGCTCCAGTGCTTCAGCAGCTGCCTTTTCCATAAGACAGGTCATGGCCGGCGTGGCATATACCTCCATACAGCCACTTCCCATAACCTTGGCTGTATTTTTTGGCCAAACCTGTTCCTTCACTGTATTTTTCAAGCCTACTTTAATTTCTTTTTTTAAAAAATCCATTACAAAACACCTTCCTTTTTGGAATTAAAGCCATGATGAAAAGCATCTCATCATGGCTTTAATTTTTAACCTTCCAACGCAGGGTCATTGCGTCTAATCTCGTTCATCTCACTACGTCCCCGGAATAATCCGCCGTCGTCGATTTTCAGGCTGCCTACCTTAACATCGCCTATAAGCTGTCCGGAGGAGCAAATTGACAAGCAGTTTTCAATGGTTGCATTACCATCGACCTTGCCGTATATCACAAGATCAGGGGCTGTAATATCCCCCTTTACATGACCATTTTCACCGATGATAACCGTAGCTGCGACAGAAATGGAACCTTCAACAGTGCCATCTACTCTTATACTGCTGCTGCCACTTATTTCTCCCTTTACAGCAGTATTTTCTCCTATAATAGCTTCTATATCGTTTTTTGTAGAAGCATCCAGCTGCTTCTTTACCATTCCGAACATTTTTAATCTCCTTATATAAAACGGTTACCTGATATAACCTGCAGGATTTACAACCTGTCCATTTACCCGAACCTCATAATGAACGTGTGGACCGGTACTAAATCCGGTACTTCCCATATAAGCGATAACCTGTCCCTGCTTCACATGGTCTCCTGCGCTGACCACAACCTGCTGCGCGTGACCATACCGCGTCATATAACCATTACCATGGTCAATATCAACCATATTTCCGTAACCGCCGGAATTCCATCCAGCCACTGTAACTACACCGTCAGCAGTGGCAACAATCGGCGTGCCATAATCATCAGCAATATCTATACCAGGATGGAAATCTGATCCACCCCATCTCATGCCATAAGGGGAACTTACATCACCTGTGGAAGGCCAAATAGAAGGCGTAGTATGCTGTATAGCCACCTGTTGCTGTACCAGCCGCTTCTGCTCATTCAACATGTCCCTGAGCCTGATGAGACTATCCCGACGCACAACCACCCTTCTTTCAACATCATTAAGGGCATTGCTTACGTCCTGAATATCCAGGGCCTTATAGGGGCCACCCTGGCCATTGTGAGTGCCATCACTGCCGTTGCCGGTAGCATCCACACTCTCTGTGCCACCAATACCGGTAAGCTGCCGCAGCTCCTTCTCAATCTGCCCCAGCTGCTCCACCTCACTTTGAAGATCAGTGGCCTTTTTTGACAATTCCAAAAGCTGCTCCTGCTGAAGGGAATTTGCCTCCTTGAGCTTCTCTATCTGAGATGCTTCATTCCTAAGGGAATAGCTGCTGTATACAGAGTAGCTGAAGGCACCCACCAACAGCAAAACCACGGTGGCAACAGATATAGCGGCAGCCTTTATCCATCGCATGGGCAAATGTATACTATGTACATTTGAACCCTGATGGGGAATTATCTTGATTGTATATTCGCGATTATCCGTACTTTTCTCGTCCTTATCCAAATATAAGCCTCCATAAAAAAATAAAAAAGACTCTACTAATAGCTAAACTATTATATCATAGAGCCTTTTCCTTTTCAATTAATTAATATTGTTTAGCTTTGGGCCATGGCCTGCTTTAATGCTTCCTCTTCCTCTCCAGTCATGGCATAGGTGGAGGTACCGGAGGTAATTGGCTTGACGTAGCTTCTGGAATCCTCTCTGCCAAAAATACTTGACATTACCACACCATTATTATCAGAATCAAGCATTGCCACTGCATAGCTTAAATCGCTGCCCATATCCTCAAAGGCCCTGAACCGGACCACAGCCACCTTGGTAATGGCCTGTTGAAGAAGTGCACGGGCACTATCCAGATCCTCCCGCAATTTTTTATTCTCATCAGAAACTGCCTTGGCATCATCTACACAGCCGATAATCAACCGTTCCAGATTGGCACCATCTACCCCGGTCATCATCTTCTTGTATCGTTTCTTCATGTAATTAATATTATACATAGCATTTATCATCATCAGGTACATAACAATCATCATTATACCCAACACAGCCACCATGTAGCTGAGATTATTGACGACAAATTGCATTATTTCCGTATTTTCCATTAATAAACTCCCCATCATAATTACACATTTAATTTACCTGTGGTGGAAAATTCTCTAAGCTTTTTTAGCTTTTCCGCAGCATCATTTGAAGTCAGCTTGTCCGATAATAAAGCAATCAGTCTTTCCAATTCATACTGTGAGGTAAAATCAATTTCAAGCTTTTTCTTCTTGCCTGTTCCCTTTATATGAACTGAGGTGCCGAGAAGCATTTTTAATTTATCCTCAGCATCCAATATGAACAGCCGCTCGGGGTCGGTATCCCTTCCCGTTGTATCAATTTCCTTTTCCTCCAGGTAATCAGGATGCTTTAAAAGCTGTTTAACCAGTGTCTCTACCTTACGTACAGACAAGTCATTGTCTATTATAAAGTTTGCTGCCTTTTCTTGCAAGTCCATATCATCAATAGCCAGGAGGGGCTTGGCCTGCCCCATGGAAATCTTATTCTCCGTCAGCATAGTCTGAATTTTTTCAGACAGCTTTAAGAGCCGGAGAAAATTTGCAATATGGGAGCGGCTGCGCCCAACCTTTTTCGATAACATATCCTGAGTTAAACCGTAATCTGTTAAAAGATGGTGATAAGCATTGGCTTCTTCAACTGGGTTCAGGTTTTCCCGCTGAATATTTTCTATAAGGGCAATTTCTGTCATTTGTGCATCATTGTATTCCTTTACAATGGCTGGAATTGTTTTTTTGCCGGCCAATTTTGATGCTCTAAGCCTTCTTTCACCGGCAATCAGCTCGTAGCCGGCAGCTGTTTTTCTCACAATTACCGGCTGAATTACCCCATATTCCTTTATTGACTCCTGAAGGGCATTTAATGCTTCTTCATCAAAATCTGTACGTGGCTGATTGGGATTTGCCTTGATGGAAGCAACCTCTATGTCCTGAATTATATCATCTGCAGCCTGAATATTATTGTGGGCAGGCGTCACCCTGTTACCCTTCCTCGTACCTGATTGTTCATGGGCTGTATATTGCTTGGTAGGTTGATTGGATGCTGTATTACCGAGACCCAAGGCGTCAAGACCACGACCTAAGCCACCTTTTTTCTTAACCATTATCAATAACCTCCTGTGCGAGTTCCATATATGCCTGTGCACCCTTAGAGGCTGGATCATAAGAAAAAATTGGGCAGCCATAGGAAGGTGCCTCACTAAGCCTTACATTTCTTGGAATAGTAGTATTATATACCTTATCGCCAATATAATTGCGAACCTCATTCTCTACCTGCTGGGAAAGATTGGTGCGGGAATCATACATGGTTAGTACCACGCCTTCAATATATAAATTTACATTTATTCGTGACCTGACCATTTCAATGGTCTTAAGCAGCTGGGATAATCCCTCCAGTGCATAGAATTCACACTGCAGGGGAATTAAAACGGAATCAGCAGCTGCCAGGGAGTTTAAAGTCAAAAAACCCAGGGAAGGAGGACAATCGATAATTATGAAATCGTATTTTTCCCTAACTGTATTTATTCCTCTTTGTAATCTATATTCCCTGTCTTCAAGGGAGGATAATTCTATTTCTGCACCAGCCAGGCCAATCTGTGATGGCGCAATATCTATTTTGTAATCAGTGGGTAATATAATGTCAGAAATATTCCATTCATCAATTATAATATCGTACACACTGAGTTCCAATTCCTGTTTATTTATACCAAAGCCACTGGTGGCATTTCCCTGTGGGTCACAGTCTACCAACAATACCCTTTTACCCTTTTCTGCCAAAGCAGCACTTAAGCTGACGGATGTAGTTGTTTTGCCTACACCGCCTTTCTGATTTGCCACTGCAATTACCTTGCCCATTAAGTCACCGACCTTACTATATATTTTTACTATATTATTGTACCATTATTGAATATTTTTTTCGATAATAAAATTAAAACTTATTTTCATGGTATGCTCATTTCATTACTGATAAGATATAATAAGATTGGTTATAGAATTGTTTCACGTGAAACAATTCATAGTTTTGAGGTGATATAATGGCAATTTTCAATGCCCCCTACTATAAAATAGATAAAGAGGAAACAAAACGATATGCTGGTCTGCAGCAAACCACCTTCAATGAGGAAATAATTGAAGAGGCATGTGACCTGGCCAGACTCCTTATTCATCCAACAGGAAACTGGGAAATATATGATTATGATGACCATAGCCAAACCATCTATTCAGATCCACCTTTTTACCTGGAAGGAAGCTCTATAAAAAACCACCTGCTAGGCTGCACCAAAGTAGTCATCCTTACAGCAACAGTTGGACAGGAAATAGAAGAAAAAATTACAGCATTATTTAAGGAAGGAAAATATACCCTGTCCCTCCTTCTGGATGCAGCAGCCACCACTGCCGTAGAAGAAAACGCCAATCTTATGGAAAAGGCCATATCTGAAAGGGTGAACAGAGAAGGATATATTATGAAATGGCGTTTTAGTCCAGGTTATGGGGACTGGCCAATTGAACAACAACCGGAAATGATTAGGACTGCAAAGGCAGATACAATTGGTATACATCTTACTGAGTCCATGATGCTAGAACCACGTAAATCAATAACAGCAATTATAGGCTTATACTTAATAGAAGAAAGCTGTCCAAGAGACACAAAAACGCACGATTGCAGCAACTGTACAAAAACCGACTGTTTAGCTAGGAAATAAAAGCTTGCATGTAATATTGTAAACCTATATACTTTCTAGTATACCTATTATGTAAATAATCTTGATGCTGGCGGTAGGCAGTTACCTTCAGCCATGGACTCATGGCTAAAACTATTGTTTTGCCATTAATTAGTCATCAAGAAAAATCCAAACTCGCGACGTTTATACTGTTTTTGTATGTCGCTCAAACAGTGGATGTTTTCTTGATGTGTAAGAATGCAAAAAATAGTTTTTTACGCCATTCGCCAAATGCTTCAGGTAATCTGCCTACCGCCTATCATGTACATATTAACTATATAGCTGTAGTAGTCATGTGGGTGATTTCATGAATAAACGTAGCTTTAAAATGTCACATCAGCACATCACTTATATAAGTATATATGAAGTGGCTGACGGTCGCGAAGCCTGTCAATTCAGAGGAGATGCCAATCCCATTCTTGATGTGACACTAGCGAAGTGCATGAATGGAACACCCACATGACATGACCTGAAATAATACAATTACTCATATCTTAAGGAATGATTTTATGATTCATATATTTGATGGTGCCATGGGCACAATATTACAACAAAAAGGACTGCTTCCACCAGGATATTGCCCGGAACTGCTTTGCATAGATAAACCGGAGGAAATAACTGCCGTTCACAAGCAATACATAGAAGCAGGCTCCACCATTATCGAAACTAATACCTTTGGTGCCTCACCATTAAAGCTGGCTCACTATAATCTAAGTCACAGAGCAAGAGAAATAAATATGGCTGCTGTCAAAGCAGCCAAAGCCGCAGCCGGCAGCACAGTCAAGATAGCTGGAAGCATGGGCCCAACCGGTAAATTTATAAAACCTCTTGGCGATTTAGATTTTGAAGCTGCCTTTGAAAACTATAAGTTACAGGCCAAAGCCCTGGCTGATGGCGGTGCAGATTATATTCTCATTGAAACATCGATTGATTTGCAGGAAATGCGTGCTGCCCTGCTGGCTGCCAAAGAGGTCACCAATCTTCCAATAATTTGTCAGCTTTCTTACAGTGAGGACGGGCGGACTGTTACCGGCACAGATCCACAAACTGCTGCTATAACCCTGGATGCCATGGGTGCTGATATTATTGGTATTAACTGTTCCCTTGGACCAGAGCAGCTTGTTCCCATTGTAAAAATTTTATCTGAAAATACGGAAAAACCAATTAGTGTACAGCCAAATGCCGGATTACCTCAGCTGGTAAACGGAAAAACCACCTTCCCTATGGGCCCTGAGGACTTTGGTAAATGGGCACCAAAATTGCTCATGGCCGGAGCAACCTACATAGGTGGCTGCTGTGGTACTTCCCCAGCCCATATTTCGGCTATAAAAAATGCCCTAAAGGATTACCAGGAACCAGCCTTCAAGCCACTGCGCCGCCGACTTATGTTATCCAGCCGCAGCAAAACAGTTGTGATAGATAAAGAGCTTCCTACAGTATTAATTGGTGAACGGATTAACCCTACAGGACGTAAAAAATTGGCTGCAGAAATTAAGGATGGCTCATTTCTTTCGGTAAAAAAAGAGGCTATGGACCAGGTAAAGGCAGGGGCAAGACTGCTGGATGTAAATATGGGCGTAGGTGGTATCCACCAGGCCAAGGCCATGAAACGGGCCATAACAGAAATATCCCAGCTTACTGATGCTCCCCTGGTGATTGATACCAGTGATCCGGAGGTATTGGAAGCAGGTCTGAGAGCCTATCCCGGCCGGGCATTGATTAATTCCGTCAGCGCAGAAAAGGAACGACTGGATAAATTCATTCCCTTGGCCAAAAAGTACGGAGCAGCTATTCTATGTCTGCCACTAACAGATGAGGGCATACCACAGACCGCTGAGGAAAGAATAAGGGTGATGGATACCATCATAACAGCGGCCAAGAAAGCTGGCCTTAGGGATGGGGATTTTTTGCTGGATGGTCTTGTAATGACTGTGGCCGCTGACCAAAATGCCTGCTTCAATGTATTAAATACATTGAAGCTGTACAGGGAAAAATACGGCTACCCTTCCACCATGGGATTGAGTAATATATCCTTTGGATTGCCCAACAGACCACTTATCAACAGCACTTTTTTTGCTATGTGTCTGGCTGCCGGCCTGGATGCACCTATTATGAACCCATATGATGATCAAATGCAAAATGCCCTGATGGCTTCCATGGCCCTGTTAGGGAAGGATCCCAATGGCCGTGATTTCAGCTCCAACGAAAAAAATCTTGCTGTTCCCAAAAAGGCCGCCTTAGCAAAAACGGAGAAGCTGACTCCCTTGGAGGCCATAAAGCAGGCTGTTATAGAGGGAAATGCCGATGCAATGCCGGAGCTGCTGGAAATGGCCTTCAATGATAATATTGATCCAAATGAGTTAACTGAAAAGGCTCTTACCGCTGCCATGAATGATATAGGTGTGGACTTTGGTGCAGGTCGGGTATTTTTGCCTCAGGTATTGCTTTCCGCTGAGGCAATGCGCAGTGCCTTCAACATTATCAAGGAAAAATTTCCTGCTAAAGAAGGGGAAGGAAAGGGCACTGTAGTATTGGCCACCGTAAAGGGGGATGTACACGATCTTGGAAAAAATATTGTGGGAGCTTTACTGGAGAACAGTGGCTTTAGGCTTATTGACCTGGGCAAGGATGTACCGGCAGAGGAAATTGTGGCCACTGCCATAAAAAATGAGGCTGATATAGTTGGCCTCTGCGCCCTTATGACCACCACCATGACGGAAATTGATGAAGTAATTCGCCAGTTAAAGGAAAGTGGAAATACTTCAAAGGTTATTGTGGGTGGTGCTGCACTAACTCAGGATTATGCAGATGAAGCCGGGGCCGACTTCTATGCCCAGGATGCAGTAATCGCGTTAAATATTGCAAATGATATAATTTCTAAGTAAGCAAGATGAAAGCATAGGGGCTTTCATCAGCCCTTACAACGAAATCTAGAGCTCATCTGCATCCTTCGGATTTGCTTCGCTAAGATTTCATAGTAAACTCCGTGCGAAACGGTTTTTCGCACTACGCCCTTACAACGAACACTAAGCTCCCACTGCGCCGTAGGCTTGTGCTCACTAAATGTTCATAGTAAAAATTATCTAAGAAAAGGGGCATTGCTTTCAGCAAGGGACTCAGGGCTAAAACCATTGTTTTGCTTTTAATTAGTCATCAAGAAAAATCCAAACTCGCTTTGCTCAAACAATGGATGTTTTATCGATGTGTAAGTATGCAAAAAATAGTTTCTTAACGCCCTTCGCCCAAGTGCTTCAAGCAATTGCCCCTTTCTTAATTGTTACTTACATATAAATAAAAAAGCGGGGTAATTTTTTCGCCTGCAATAACGGAGTCCACCTGCCGGAGGTTCATCATGGGCACGAAAGACATTAAAGCCTAGATGTATGTGCGACCATGTCGCCACCGAAGAATCGCATATATATTGCATGATGATTTGGACGGAGGAATGAAGCCGAAAAAGTTTCCCCGCTTACTATTTCCAAATAAAATGTTTCACGTGAAACAATTTCATACACACAAATACCCTGCTCATAGCGAGCAGGGTATTTTAATTATGATATATTTAATTACTAATTAATGATGGAACAGGCGAATATGAGTAAAGGCCATGGTCATTCCGTATTTATCCGCAGTTTCGATTACATTATCATCACGGATAGAACCACCGGCCTGAGCGATGAACTCTACACCACTCTTATGGGCCCGTTCCACGTTGTCACCAAATGGGAAGAATGCGTCAGAACCAAGGGCAACTCCCCTAATTCCCTTTAAAAATTCCTTTTTCTCTTCCCGGGAAAGGGGCTCCGGCTTCTCAGTAAACAGGCGCTTCCATTCATCGGTCTCCAACAGATCCTCCCACTCATCGCTGATATATACATCAATAGCATTATCCCGGTCAGGACGGCGAACCTCCTCCTTGAAGGGCAGAGCCAATACCTTTGGATGCTGACGAAGATGCCATACATCAGCCTTATTACCGGCCAAGCGGGTACAATGTACACGGGACTGCTGGCCTGCACCAATGCCGATGGCCTGACCATCCTTGGCATAGCATACTGAATTGGACTGAGTATATTTTAGAGTAATTAATGCAATAAGAAGATCCCGTTTGGCTGCTTCTGTAAAGCTCTTTGACCTGGTAGGAATTTCCTTTAAACAACCCTGGGTGATTTTTACATCATTTCGCTTCTGCTCAAAGGTAATACCAAATACCTCCTTCTGCTCCAACTCAGCAGGCTTAAAGCCAGTATCCATCTGAAGTACAAGATAGGTTCCCTTGCGCTTTTTCTTTAAAATTTCCAGGGCCTCCGGTGAATAGGAGGGTGCTATTATACCGTCGGAAACCTCCCGGGCCAGAAAAGAAGCTGTCTGAGCATCACATTCATCAGAAAGGGCCACAAAATCACCATAGGAGGACATTCTGTCAGCTCCCCTTGCACGGATATAGGCAGTGGCAATCGGTGAAAGCTCAATCCCCTCTACGAAGTAAACCCTTTGAAGAAGCTCTGATAATGGAGCAGCAACAGCCGCACCAGCCGGGCTGACATGCTTAAAGGAAGCTGCTGCTGGAAGTCCGGTGGCCTCCTTCAATTCCTGAACCAGCTGCCAGCTATTCATGGCATCCAGTAAATTGATATAACCTGGCTTACCGTTCAGCACCGTAAAAGGAATATTCCCATTCTTCACAAATACACGGGCAGGCTTCTGATTAGGATTACAACCATACTTCAATTCTAATTCTTCCATATCTTTACTCCTTTATTAAATTTATAAACTGCGCTATAATATCTTCAAGGACGTATCAGCTACGTCATTATTACAGCCACGAATTTACTGTAACATCAGTATGTTTTTTTGTCAATAAAACTTACAGGGGGTATATAGTATGTTAAAAAGCATTGGCGTATTGACCAGCGGCGGAGATAGCCCTGGTATGAATGCAGCACTTCGCGCAGTTGTACGTACTGCACTTTTTGAAGGGGTAAAGGTATGGGGTATTTATAACGGCTACCGTGGACTTCTGGATGAGGAAATCGAGGAAATGAACTCCAGAAGTGTAAGTGATATTATTCAACGGGGAGGTACCATACTTGGTACAGCCCGTTGCAAACGTTTCATGACTGAAGAAGGACGCCGACAGGCCTATGAAAACATGAAAAAACGTGGCATCGAGGGACTGGTTGTAATTGGTGGCGATGGCAGTCTCCGTGGTGCTACCCAGCTCAGTCTGGAAACAGGTGTCCCCATTGTTGGTCTCCCAGGCACCATTGATAATGATGTATGGGGTACAGATTATACCATTGGCTCCGATACGGCAGCCAATACGATTATTGATGCCATTAACAAGCTTCGGGATACTGCCTCCTCCCATAACCGTATTGCTGTAGTTGAGGTTATGGGCCGTCATTGTGGCTGGCTGGCCATGCTGGCCGGTATTGCCGGCGGTGCAGAATTTATTCTTGTACCGGAGGAGGAATATGATCTTGATGATATCTGCAACGGTATTATAAAATCATATGAGGAGGGACGCCGCTACTCATTGGTAGTAGTTGCCGAGGGTGTTGGAAGCTCCCTTGATATTGGCAAATACATCGAAGAGAAAACAAATATGGATGTTCGCGTATCCGTATTGGGTCATATCCAGCGGGGTGGGTCCCCTTCTGTACAGGATCGGGTAAAGGCCAGCCAGTTAGGTGAACGGGCTACTCTGGCCCTAATTGCCGGACAATCCGATGTGGTATTTGGCTTCAATCAGGGCAAGGTGGTGGCCATTGACCTCCACGATGCTATAACCAATAAAAAGAAAATGAATGCAGAATTCTTCCACCTGGCCAAGGAATTAAATTAATATTCTTTTTCCACAGGTTATTAACATATGTATATAAAAAATCCTGAGTTTCACCGTAAATATTGGTGTTCCTCAGGATTTTTTTTGCTTTTCTTACTATTTTGATTACGTTATCCACAATTTTATTAACATATTCACAGCTTTGTTCTATTTATCTGTGGATATGTAGAAAAATCTGTGGATTTCTTTTAAAGCTTACCCATTTTTATAACTTCCTTCAATACACGGGCAGTAAACAGGCCTTCAATAACATCATCAATGGTCTTCCAGGTATTGTTTTCATTTGATGTACCATATTTATCAATCACAGCATGGTATACGATATCCTCCACACTTTCCGGTATCAAAGACTCCCAATTGTTGTGGTCGTATTTAAGCTGCTTCACATTATTCTGGGGCCGTCCCCCCTCTACCTCGATTTCACAGAGAAACTGAATTTTCCTGTTCTGAGGATCAACTAAATAATGCTCCAAAAAATAATGGGAATCGTCCATTTCAGGACTGTATATATCTTCACCGGCATATTCATATGGAACCATCTTTACCCAGGCCTCAAGAATATACTTATCAAAGGTATATGGCCGTCTTACCCAGCCGGAATCCTGCTTGTCCAGGTAATATACATAGGAGCTATCCTCGGCAAATTTCATAAATCGGCTTATTGAATTACTGACAGTACTGTCTTCCTCCCCAGAGGCAGAGCTTCTTGTGTCAGGGGGCTGAAGAACAGCCGTGCCGGTATCTTTTGAAGCACTTACAACACTAATGCTAAGTAATATAGATATAAAAGTAAAAAGGAAAATAATATTTCTTTTCACCACAATCACATCCCGTCTGTGTAATATATCAACAACTCAACAATATCATATCACACTTTAGACAAAAACTAAATCCTTACTATTCAATGGGGCTTTTATCGGGAGTTCCGGCCTTACGCGGATAGATTTTAGGGGTACTATTTTCTTTTTTTACGTAAATAACCGCCCGCTTGTCATCAATATAGGGAAGCTTTACCTCAACACATTCTGCCTTACCTCCGCCCAAAACAGCCAGGGCCTTGGTGGCTGACTCTGCTTCCTCACCGTATTTCATCCCCTTTAAGGCAGCAAAGGTTCCTCCCTTTTTTACAAAGGGCAGACAGTATTCGGCCAGCACCGGCAATCTGGCCACTGCCCGTGAAACCACCAAATCAAATTGTTCTCTCAGCTGCTTATTTCTGGCTCCCTCCTCCGCACGGGCATGGATACACTCTACTCCATGGAGGGCCAATTCGTCCACAACCAGCTGAAGAAATTTAATACGCTTATTTAGGGAATCCAACAAGGTCAGCCGTATATCAGGTCGAAAGATTTTCAGAGGAATACCTGGAAAGCCGGCTCCGGTTCCCACATCAATAACCCTGATATTATTATCAAAACGGTCATCATCCCAGCAGGTCAGGGAATCTATCATATGCTTTACCGCCACTTCCCGGGGCTCCGTAATGGCTGTAAGATTAATTTTTTCATTCCATTCTATCAACAGCTGGAAGTATTTATCAAATTGTTCCAGCTGAACCTCGGTAAGGGCAAGGCCATATACAGCTGCTCCATCCCTCAGACATTCCTTAAAGCTCATTTTTGGGTCTCCTCTATTCTCTTTTGCTGCTCCAAATATATCATCAATACAGAAATATCTGCCGGAGAAACACCGGATATCCGGCCGGCCTGACCTATGGACCTTGGTCGTATATCCGCCAGCTTTTCCCTGGCCTCATCCCTGAGATTGGCCACCTTATCATAATCAATTGATTCAGGTATCAGCTTTTCCTCCAGCCTTTTCATTTTTTCCACCTGCTCCAGCTGCTTCTTGATATATCCTTCATAGGTTATGGATATTTCCACCTGCTGCTTGGCCTCTTCGTCAATATCCGGCAAAGAAAATATTTTCTTTAATTTATCGTAATCGATATCGGGACGCTTCAATAAATCATATAGGCTGATGGTGTTACGGATTTCCTCAATACCGTTTTTGGCCAATAAATTTAATGTTTCCTGATTTGGATTAAGCTTTTTTTCCTTTAAAAGCTGTACCGTATCATTGATAACCGCCATTTTTCGGGTAAATCGCTGCCAGCGGTCATCCTTCACAAGTCCCACCCGTCGGCCCAATGGAGTCAGCCGCTGATCCGCATTATCCTGACGTAAAATCAGGCGATATTCAGCCCGTGAGGTCATTATTCTGTATGGCTCACTAGTACCCTTGGTAACCAAATCATCTATCAATACACCAATATAGGCATCAGACCGCTTCAGAATAATTGGCTCCTCTCCCTTTACCTGCAGGGCAGCATTAATGCCGGCAATTATTCCCTGGGCTGCAGCCTCCTCATAGCCGGAGGTTCCATTAGCCTGTCCGGCAGAGAACAAGCCGGATATTTTTTTTAGCTCCAGAGTTGCCTTAAGCTGCAGTGGATCAAGACAATCGTATTCAATGGCATAGCCAGGCCGCATTACCTTGGCATGCTCCAGACCGGGAATAGTATGAAGAAAGGCTATCTGCACATCCATTGGGAGGCTGGTGGACATTCCCTGCACATATACCTCATTGGTATGCAACCCCTCAGGCTCCAGAAAAAGCTGATGGCGTTCCTTATCCGGAAATCTGATAAGCTTGGTTTCAATGGAAGGACAATATCTTGGCCCAATTCCCTTGATAATACCATTGGCCATAGGGGCCCGGTCTATATTGTCCATAATAATCTTGTGGGTCTGGGCATTGGTATAGGTAAGCCAGCATGGAGTCTGCTGACGGGTAGTAATATCACTCATAAAGGAGAAATTTCTGGCCTCCTCGTTGCCAGGCTGAATTTCCATTTTATCATAGTCCAGAGTTCGGGCATCCACCCGGGCCGGAGTACCGGTCTTAAACCGCATCAGCTTAATACCAGCCTCCAACAGGGATTGGGATAAATTTTCTGCCGACCGTTGACCGCTGGGACCACCGGAATAGGTGTGTAGGCCAATAATAATCTGTCCCTTCAAATAAGTTCCAGTGGCCAATATAGCAGCCTTACACAAATACTGCTCCATATTTTCCGTGATAATGCCCTTTATCTGATTATCCTCAATAATAAGCTTATCTATCATAAGCTGCTTAACATCAAGGTTTTCCGTATTTTCGCATACCTCCTTCATGCGAAACTGATAATGCTTTTTGTCTGCCTGGGCCCTGATGGCATGGACAGCCGGGCCCTTACCCGTATTCAGCATCCTGAACTGGATACAGGTTTCATCAGCATTAATGCCCATTTGTCCGCCAAGAGCATCCAATTCACGGACCAAATGCCCCTTGGCGGGACCCCCAACCGACGGATTGCAGGGCATAAGGGCAATATTATCCATACTGAGAGTGGCCAGCAGGGTGCTGCAGCCCATTCTGGCTGAAGCCAGGGCTGCCTCCACTCCGGCATGACCGGCACCTATTACAATAACCTCATATTCTCCGGCTATAAAAAGCTTGTCACTCAATTCTAATTCCTCCCAAACACCTCATCCGCCTGCCGGCCTCGTCACCTACGGAGCGTTCCTACTGGTGCCATTAGGTGTATCTACTCCCCTAGGGCACCAGCTCATTAAATGATACTTATTCAGTGGTAGATTTATACCCCCACTGAATGTAGTCGAATTAATCAAAAGCTTTGCGGACGTATCCAAGAGGCAAAGCCTATTGGTTAATACGTCCCATGCGAAAGTGTCCTGTAAAGCAAGACTATGGTCTTAGCTGAGCAGCTGACACTGACCACTATGGGGGCTTTTCTCCCGCCTAATAGGAGGATACTTAGCACCCCTTTACCTGGAGATAAATTTGCTTCCAGATGCAAAGGCCTTTATTTACCGATACAGAAATTGCTGAATATCTGATTAACAATGTCGTCATCAAAGGTTTCACCAGTAATTTCTCCCAGCTTTTCCCATGCTGAGCGCAGGTCAATAACTATAAAATCCTCGCTCATGCCCATATCAATGGTATTCAGTGCTTCCTCCAAAAGATTGACAGTCCGGCGGAGAATTTCCTCATGACGGGCATCGCACACAGCCTGGCTTTCCCCTATATTGGTCCGGCCATTGTATACAATTTCCTTTAACAGCTCCTCCAGCCCTTCCTGACCTTCCCCATTTTTGGCTGACATAGGAACAATACCACGAATTTTTGCAGCTGTACAGCCCTTTAGCCTTTCCTTAAGCAGTTCAGTATTTTTATCTCCAGATAGGTCAATTTTATTCAGTATAACAATAATATTGCCTGGGCATTTATCCATCAGCCGGATTATTTCCTCATCTTCAGCTGACAATTCCTCATTGGTGTCAAATACAGCCAGTACAAGCTCAGCCTCACCGGCATATGAATAGGCCTTATCCACTCCTATTTTTTCCACAATATCATCAGTAGCACGGATACCGGCCGTATCGATAAGGCGAAGTGGTATACCACCAATATTTACGTATTCCTCAATACTGTCCCTGGTGGTACCCGGGACATCGGTAACAATAGCCCGCTCCTGACCCAGCAGCAAATTCATAATACTTGATTTTCCCGCATTTGGCCTGCCAATTATCGCCGTTTTTAGCCCATCCCGCAGAATAATTCCCATATGGGCCGACGCCAGCATTTTCTGAATTTTGTCCTGCAGCAGCTTTACCTTTTCCCTGGTATCTTCAAAATCCAAATCCTCAATATCATCCTCAGGGAAATCGATTGAAGCCTCCAAATGGGCAATAATAGCCAAAATATCGTGCCTGAACTCCCTAATTTTATTGGAAAAATACCCAGAAAGATGATTTATGGCCATATCCAGCGACGCCTTGGTCTTGGCATTGATTATATCCATTACAGCCTGGGCCTGACTTAAATCCAGCCTGCCATTAAGAAAGGCCCGCTTGGTAAACTCACCTGGTTCAGCTGGCCTGGCCCCCATACGGTAGGTAAGGGACAAAATTTCCCGCATAACAACGCTGCCACCATGACACTGGATTTCCACCACATCTTCACAGGTATATGAATTTGGAGCATTCATGACAATACAAATTGCCTCATCTATGATATGACCATGTTCGTCGTAAACTTTACCATAAACCGCCACTCTGTTGCCATATTCCTGTAATGATTTTGCAGAATGAGGTCTGAAAATTTTATAGGCGATAGAAACAGCCTTTTCACCACTGAGTCGTATAATTCCGATACCACCCTCACCGGGAGCTGTGGCAATGGCACTGATGGTATCCTCCATCATTTTTTTCTCCTGCATAAATCCTCCAAATGCACATCTAATCGTAAACTCCGTGCAAAATGATATTTTGCACTACGCCCTTACAACGAAATCTAAAGCTCATCTGCATCCTTCGGATTTGCTTCGCTAAGATTTCATAGTAAAAGGCTGTCCCATAATGTGAGACAGCCTCTATACAATCTTATTTCCAGAGAAAATCAATCTTCTCTTTCCCTACGTTCATGATTATCCCGACGACCGCCGCGCTTCAGTTCAATTACAACCTTACGGTAAGGCTCATCACCGGAGCTGTAGGTAGATACCCGATAATTATCCTGCAGGGCCATATGAATAATCTTTCTTTCATGACGGTTCATGGGCTCCAGAACAATACGCTCCCCGGTTCTTCTTACCTTGTCGGCCAGGCGCATAGCCAAGCGACGCAGAGTATCCTCACGACGGCTCCGATAATTCTCAATATCAATAATAACCCGAACCTTATTATCAATCAGGCCACGATTGGCAGCCAAATTTGAAAGGTACTGCAATGAATCAAGGGTCTGACCATGCTTACCAATCAAGATACCAAGATTATCGCCGATAAGATTGAAAACAGTACCATCCTCAGACTCCCTCTTCTCAATCTCAATATCCAGCTTCATAGCCTTGAATATATCACCAAGGAATTTTTCTGCCTTTTCAATAGGTGACAGCTCACGGACAACGGCTCTGACCCGGGCCGGCTTGCCACCGAGCAGCCCCAAAAATCCCTTAGTAGGCTCCACTACTTTCACAAATTCCACTAAAGCAGGGTCAACACCAAGCTCCAATATGGCAGCCTGCTTTGCTTCATCAACTGTTTTACCAGTTTTTTCAATTTCTAAAGACATCTATCAAGCTGCTCCCTTCTGCTCCTCATTTCTGAACATATACCACTGCTGAGCCATCTGGCATAAATTCATTACTACCCAGTACAGTACCAGACCTGCTGGAAAATTTATGGAGATGTAACCAATAAATATAGGCATAATGTACGTCATCATCTTCATCTGCTGATTATCCTGACCATTCATTGCCATGGACTGACGCTGAGCCAAATATGTGGTCAACGCAGAGAGAAGAGGCAGGATGAAGGTAGGGTCGGAATCAGACAGGCTGGACAACCACAAGAAGGTTGGGTCACCAGAATATTCCAGTCCATACAGAGAATAATAAACACCCATGAGGATTGGCATCTGTACCAGAAGCGGCAGACAGCCTGCCAGAGGATTTACTCCTGACTCCTGGTAAAGCTCACCCATCTTCTGCTGCATCAGCTGTGGGTTGTTCTTATAATCCTTCTGTATTTTCTTTAATTTAGGCTGAATTTCCTGCATAGCCTTCATAGACTTAATCTGCTTTGCATTTAAGGGATAAAGGCAAAGCTTTACGCAGATAGTCATGAGAATGATGGCAACTCCATAGTTTGGAAATCCGGCAGCAACAGTAATGTTGTAAAAGCCATCCATAATGAGGCGGAACAGATTTACAACAGGCTCAAAGGCCGATGCTAAAAAATCCAATTTAACACATCCTAATTTCTACAGTAAACTTCGTGCGAAATCTTATTTCGCACTGCGCCCTTACAACGAAATCTAAAGCTCATCTCCCTCATTCGGATTTGATTTGCTAAGATTTCGTAGTAAACTCCGTGCAAAAAAATAAAATCCTATTCTACGGAACCGGATCATATCCACCTTTATGAAAGGGATGACAACGGAGAATTCTCCTTATTGCCAAATAACCACCCTTCAATGGTCCGTATTTTTCAATAGCAATCATCGCATATTCCGAACAGGTGGGAACATAGCGACAGGAAGGCGGCTTAAGTGGTGAAATATAAGAACGATAAAGCTCAATCATGAATAACATGAATTTCTTCACCAATTATCCTCATCTCCCAAAAATTTCGGCCTTTCTGCCTAAATTGAGAAAAGCCTTTTCGATAACATGGTATTTAACTTCCACAGCTGGTTTTCTGCCAACCAACAGGATACAAATATCATTCTTGATATCATGCTGGTGCAACCGGTAACACTCGCGCATAAGACGCTTGACTCTATTACGCGCCACTGCATTGCCCAGCTTTTTTCCGGCAGCAAAGCCAACCCTGTCCTCCAGCCCGGTTGCTGTAAAGACATACAATACTAAGTATCTGTTTGCATAGGATTTCCCAAAACGGTGGACCTTTTGAAAATCGTTCCTACGGCGCAGGATTCGACTTTTAGGTAACTTGTACATGGCAAAATCCTCATTTCAGCAAATAGAACATAGAACCAGGTACATCATTCGCCCTTTGGGGAATATAACTGGTTCTATAGAGAAAAATAGGCCACCGAAGTGACCATTTTATTAAGCTGAAATCTTCTTTCTGCCTCTGGCACGTCTTCTTGCCAAAACCTGACGGCCACCCTTGGTCTTCATGCGCTCACGAAAACCATGAGTCTTCTTCTTCCAATGATTATTAGGCTGATAAGTCTGCTTCAATGCTGGCACCTCCTTATATAATTACGAGCAAAATACTCGGTCAAACCACAATAAACATAGTCCTTGGATTTTAACTAACAAGATTATAGACCACCGTTTATTATAGTGTCAAGAAATTTTACTTTCTGACCTGGGTATAAATTGTAATTTTTGTGGATAAATTCATTTACTGGAACCACATATACACCTTTTTTTGTTGATAACCGGAACATATTCTGATATTATTATGGAGGTATTTCACATGTACTTATCAACAGATTTTGCTATAAAAAATATGCATATATTTATTATAGAAGAAAAATTAAAAAAGTTTAAAAATAATGCCTATTACACCAAATTTATCCACATACTTATTAACAAGTGTGGATAAATTTATTTGTCTGTTGATAATGCAATAATTTGAGAAGCTCAGTTATTGCATTTATCTTTATCAAGGAGAATATATAGATGACTCAAGAGCAGCTGAATGAAATTTGGGATAAAATTATCAAAGAACTGCAAAACGACCTGGCTCCCCAGGTTATTGAAAACTGGCTGTCAATGCTTACACCAATGGATTTTACTGATAATGTGATAATTTTAGGTGCACCAAATGATATTGTAAAAAAGTTTATCGATGAGCGTTACATGGCAATTATTGAGGATGCCTGCAAAAACAGCCTCAATAAATCTGATGTTTCCTTTGAAATAAGGGTAGTAGAAAAATCAGAGCCGGAGCTTGAAGAACCAATAGATAATCTTTTTGAAGGAAATGAGGAAAGAAATTCCTTTATATCGGCCTATGACACACCTGGTCAAATAGCCCCAGGGGATGCCTCTTCCCTCAATCCGCGCTATGTATTCGACACAATAGTAGCAGGCAGCTTTAACCGTATAGCCTATGCAGCTGCCCAGGCAGTGGCCAAAAATCCGGGCAAGAACTACAATCCCCTCTTTATGTACGGCGGCGTAGGTCTTGGCAAAACCCATCTGATGCATGCCATTGGCCATGAGGTTTTAAAAAATAATCCGGAAAAGCGGGTTCTGTACATCACCAGTGAAAAATTTACCAATGAACTTATTAATTCCATTCGGGATAATACCACTGAGGCCTTTCGTCAAAAATACAGAAATATCGACCTGCTGATGGTGGATGATATCCAGTTCCTGTCCAAAAAGGAACGTACCCAGGAGGAATTCTTCCACACCTTTAACGCCCTGCATCAGGCCAACAAACAAATCGTTCTGTCCAGTGACCGGCCCCCCCATGAAATAAAGACTCTGGAGGAGCGGCTCAGCTCCCGCTTTGCCGGCGGTATGCTGACAGATATTCAGCCACCTGATCTGGAAACGCGGATTGCCATTTTGAAGAAAAAGACGGAAACAGATCACATTAATGTACCAACTGATGCCCTGGTTTATATTGCCAGCCGCATCGATAACAACATACGTGAGCTGGAGGGAGCTCTTACCAGAGTAGTTGCCTATTCTGAGCTTATCGGGGAAAAGATTACCACTGATCTGGTGGCCGACACCCTAAAGGATGTATATCCTGAAAATCACAATAAAGAAATCACCATGGACGTTATCCGTGAGGTGGTGGCCAATCACTTTAATCTTAGGGTCGATGATTTGAACAGCAGCAAACGTACCAAGGCCTTGGCCTATCCAAGACAGATTGCCATGTATCTTTGCCGTGAGCTTACGGATACATCCCTGCCACAAATTGGTGACTTCTTCGGTGGCAGGGACCATACTACGGTTCTCCATGCCCACAATAAGATAAGTGAAGAAAAGAAGGAAGACAGAAAACTTGATAATACTCTGCAGGAGCTTATAAAGCGCATTGAACGCGTATAAGTTATTCCACATTTTCTGTGAATAACTATGTATATTCCCTGTAGAAGAAATGTAGATAACCCCCAGGGAAGGATAATCCTGTGATTAATGTGGATATCCTTCCCTGTTTTATCAACTTTTTATGAACAGTATTGCTTTTAGCTTTTTCATATCCTCTGCCTACTTATCCACATTTCCACATGCCCTACTATTACGGCTACTAATTTTTTATATATAATAATCATAAATACAATAAGGAGTGCATAGAATGAAATTTATATGCCAAAGAAATGATTTATCACAGGCAATACAGACCGTATCAAAGGCCGTTTCCTCAAAACCTCAGAACCCAATCCTTTCAGGAATTTATATTAAAGCCGAAAATAATATGGTGGAGCTTCAGGCCACAGATTATGAAATGGGCATTATATGTAAAATAGAGGCTGAAGTAACAGAGCCAGGCAATATAGTACTGGTGGGACGTCATTTTCAGGAGGTGGTGAGAAAGCTTCCTGGGGTCACCATTGAACTGGAATATGACAGAGAGGAAAAAATTACCCACATCCGCTCCAATCGTTCTCATTTTAAGTTTATAAGCATGTCAGCCGATGATTTCCCTATAATAAAGAAATTAAACAGTAATCTTAATTTGCAGATTATGGATAATGTACTATATGATCTGATTGGCAGAACCACCTTTGCCTGCTCCAATGAGGAAGCCAGACCGGTATTTACCGGATGCTTTATGGAATTGAGGGATTCCACTGTGGTTATGGCAGCTACCGATACCAAGCGCCTGGCTGTTCAATCAAAGGTACTGGAAAATTTTACAGGCCAAAGCAAAATGATTATTCCATCAAAGCTTTTAAATGAAATTCAAAAGCTTTTATTATCTGATATGCCACGTATGGTAAATATCAGATACAATTCCAATCAAATCAGCTTTGAATTCGATAATACCTATATTTCTTCCCGCCTCATTGATGGTCAGTTTCCGGATTATCACCGGGTTGTGCCAAATTCTTTTGCCACCAGGATTAAATTAAATACTGAAGAATTTAAAGCTGTTATTGATCGTATATCCCTTATTTCCCGTACCAATGATTACAATGTGGCCACACTGGAATTTGCCAACGGTATGCTGCGGATTACCTCTGATAATCCTGAAATTGGTAATGCTGACGAAGCACTTCCGGCTGAAATAGATGGGGATAATATTATTATTTCCTTTAACGTTGATTATATTGCTGATGCTCTTAAAATTATTCATGACAAGGAATTATACATAAGTCTCAATAATTCATTGAGTCCGGCAGCAATCCGCATGGTGGAGGATGAGGAATTTACTTATATAATCACTCCTGTACGTACTCCTGGAAGATAAAAAAGAGGTAAAAATGTCAAAAATTGAAAAAATCGAAATAAATACGGAAATTATACAGCTTGACCAGTTTTTAAAATGGGCCGGTGTATTGGAATCCGGTGGACAGGTGAAGCTGATGATCGAAGATAAGATGCTTCTGGTTAATGGCACAGTGGAAACAGCCCGCCGGAAAAAGCTCCATGACGGTGATGTGGTAGAAATCAAGGGAATGGGCAGCTGGCAGGTTGTTTTCAAGGGAGAATAACATGTCATGAAGCTGAAGCACCTTAAGCTGGTGGGATACAGGAATTACGAGAAGCTGTCCCTGGATTTATCTGATGGAACGAATATATTTATCGGCAGAAATGCTCAAGGAAAGACCAATATTCTTGAGTCTGTTTGCTATGCCTCCATGGGCAGCTCCTTCAGGACCGGTACGGATAATGACCTTATTATGTGGAATCAGCCCGGAAGCTCTGTATCCATTGATTTTCAGCGCATGGGTGTGGATAATAGGCTGGAATTTATTTTTCAGCGGGAAAAGCGGCGTCAGATTATTTATAATGGCAGCAAAATAAAGGCCAAGGAATTGATTGGTATAATCAATGTAGTACTTTTTTCCCCGGAGGATTTAACCCTGATAAAGGGGGCACCTGCCCAGCGCCGCCGCTTTCTGGATATGGAGATTTCCCAGGCTAGTCCAGCCTACTATGGGGAGCTGATAAAATACAATCGCGTATTGCAGCAGCGCAATACCCTGCTAAAAAATATCAGGGAAGGAAGGTCCAGTCTGTCCATGCTGGAGATGTGGGACAGTCAGCTGGTGGACAGCGGTATAAAAATCATTGGCAAGCGGCTGGAAACCGTAAAAAAGCTTAATATGCTGGCAAATCTTATGCAGAGGCGCATTTCCACCAATGAGGAAAATCTGTCCCTGTCCTATTTTATCCGGGGATATACGGGAGCTGTGGATAAGATAGATGAAAATGTAATTTTATGGTATAATGAGACGTTGCGTAATATAACAAGGGATGATATTTATCGTGGTTCCACCAGCATAGGCCCCCATCGTGATGACATTCAGATTTATGTAAATGACATAGATTTAAAGGCATTTGGCTCCCAGGGGCAGCAGCGGACCGGTGTATTGTCCATGAAGCTGTCAGAGCTGGAATTTATCCGTTCAGAAAAGGGTGAATACCCTATTTTGCTTTTGGATGATGTTATGAGTGAGCTGGATATGAACCGACGGCAGCAGCTTTTGGAATTCATCAAAAAGGAAAATATACAGACCATTATTACCGCCACTGACAAGGCTTATTTCCCTGTGGATGCCAATTGCGTATTTTATACGGTGTCCAGGGGAACCGTTGAGGTAAGTGACAGGATGTGATACCATGTCAGCTCCCAGAAAAGGCAAGCTGGAGAAAATGAATATCATACTTCCAAAGATTGTGAAGTCTATGGGAATTGGCAAGGATTTTTCTTCCCACATGGTGATGTTTTACTGGCCTAAAATCGTGGGAAAGCATATTTCCAATAATGTATCCCCTGTAAGGCTGGAATTCAGGAAGCTGTTTCTTTATACCTCTCATCCTATTTGGGCTGCCCAGCTTTCATACATGAAGGATGAAATAAAAAATAAAATAAACAGCTTTATGGGTGAATATCTGGTGGAGGAACTGGTATTTACCAACGTAAAGCCGGAAAAAATTGATTTTGACGATAATGGCAGTGAAGCTGATATGGGCCGGGAAATTCAGAAGCTGGATATACCTGATGAAAGGGTCAATGAGATATCCCATGAGCTTGAGGGAGTACAGGATGATGAGCTGCGAAAAATTCTTCTGAAGGTTCAGATTAACGATGAAAAATATAAAAAATACCGCAAAAATGCTAATTGGCATCCCTGCAGCAAATGTCATACCCTGTGTCCCCCGGAGGACCAGCTTTGTGACAGCTGTAAGCGGAATGCCAATATAGATAGGCTGAAAAGCATAAGAAGATACCTTATGGATGTACCCTGGGCAAGATTTTGCGATATTGTAAAAGCCATTCCCTGTACTGCAGAAGAGGTAAATGAGCAGCGGATTATACTGATGCAGATACTGGCATCAAAGATAAGCTCAAAAAAGACTGATTGCATGGAGGCCACCATACTTACCATGCTTTATAAATCTGTTTCTCCGGATAGGCTGACTCCGGAGCTGATAAAGCAGACTATAGAAAAATTCAAATATGATTTTATGGACAGCTTTGCCATGCAAACCGGCAATAAATACCATAAGAGCATAAAGCGTAAGAATGTTTGATTTGGAGGAGAATTAATTCATGGCCACTGAAAATGAAGCTTTGATTAATGATGAAGAAGTACAGATACATGTGGAGGAAATCGGTTCCGAGGTATCGGCTGTTGACGGTGATTATGGTGCTGATCAGATCCAGGTGCTGGAGGGTCTGGAGGCAGTAAGAAAGCGTCCAGGTATGTATATCGGCAGTACCTCTGAGCGCGGTCTTCACCACCTGGTATATGAGGTAGTGGATAATTCCATTGATGAGGCCCTGGCCGGCTACTGTACTGATATTGATGTAACTATTCATAATGACAACAGCATCACCGTTGTGGATAATGGCCGAGGTATCCCCGTTGATCTCCATGAAACCGGCAAACCGGCTGTGGAGGTAGTTCTTACGGTGCTCCATGCCGGCGGTAAATTTGGCGGCGATGGATACAAGGTATCTGGTGGTCTTCATGGCGTAGGTGTATCGGTAGTTAATGCCCTTAGTGAATACATGGAGGTTCAGGTAAAGCGGGATGGCAAGATTCATGAAATTGCCTTTAAGCGCGGTGTTACCACTTCACCCATGACCATTACCGGCAGTACAGAGGAAACCGGCACAAAGGTTCATTTTATGCCGGACAAGGAGATATTCAGTGTTACCGAATACAATTTTGATACCCTTAAGCACAGACTTCGGGAGCTGGCCTTCCTGAATAGGGGAATTACCATTAACCTTCGGGATGAGCGCAGCGGCAATCAGGAGGCCTTCCATTATGAGGGGGGAATACGTTCCTTTGTGGAGCACCTGAACCGCAAAAAGGCCAAGATTAACGAAACCCCAATTTACTTTAATGGTACCAAGGATGATATTGTTGTGGAAATTGCCATGCAGTACAACGATACCTATCAGGAGAATATCTACAGCTTTGTAAATAACATTAATACTGAGGAAGGCGGCACTCATCTGGCTGGCTTTAAAATTGCCCTGACCCGGGCTGCCAATGATTTTGCCAAGAAGAATAATATTATTAAAGGCAATCAGCAGAATTTATCCGGTGAGGATGTGCGGGAGGGTCTTACCTGCGTTATCAGCCTGAAGATCCGTGAGCCTCAGTTTGAGGGTCAGACCAAGACCAAGCTGGGAAATTCCGAGGTCAGGGGAATTGTGGACTCCATCGTATCAGAGGGTCTGAACGAATACTTTGAAGAAAATCCGGCTATTACCAAGCGGGTACTGGATAAGGCTGTTATGGCCTCCCGGGCCCGGGAGGCGGCCAGAAAGGCCCGGGAGCTTACCAGAAGAAAGAATGCCCTTGAGGTAAGCTCTCTGCCGGGGAAGCTGGCTGACTGCTCCATCAAGGACCCTGAACAGGCAGAAATTTATATTGTTGAGGGTGATTCGGCAGGCGGCAGTGCCAAGCAGGGGCGTGACCGCCGCTTCCAGGCTATCCTGCCCCTTCGCGGCAAGATTCTCAACGTGGAGAAGGCCCGTCTGGACAAGATTTACAGCAATGCAGAAATCCGCACCATGATTACAGCCTTTGGCAGTGGTATCGGTGATGAATTTGATATATCCAAGCGGCGGTATGGCAAGATTATTATAATGACTGATGCTGATGTGGATGGTGCCCACATCCGTACCCTGCTGCTCACCTTCTTCTACCGCTATATGAAGCCCCTTATTGAGCGTGGCCATGTTTATATTGCCCAGCCACCTCTATACCAGATTCGCAAGGGCAAGAAGCACTGGTATACCTTCAGCGATGAGGAGCTGGAGGCAAAGCTTAACGAGGTGGGCCGTGATGGCGTAAATGTACAGCGTTATAAGGGTCTCGGTGAGATGAACCCTGAACAGCTTTGGGAGACTACCATGGATCCGGAGACAAGAACCATGCTGCGGGTGGATATGGAGGACGCCCAGGAGGCTGATGAATTATTTAATATTCTCATGGGTGACAAGGTTGAGCCCCGTCGTCAATTTATTGAAGAGCACGCCAAATACGTAAGAAATCTGGATATTTGATTTTTTGACATTTTTTAATTTATTTTTCATAATAGTGATGTACAATCAGTATAAATAAAGACTTGGCCCTGCTTGGCAGGGAGTGGCCTGCGGGCCCCTATCTGATGGAGAATGTATATTGCCAGAGAGGTGAATGTAAATTATGAATACGTTAAAAACTACTGTATTGATGGCTCTTCTGATGGGTATTATGATAGCCATCGGCAGTGCCTTTGGAGGACGTCATGGAGCCATGCTTATGCTGCTGATTTCCCTGGGTATGAACTTCTTTACTTATTGGTTCAGTGATACCATGGTATTGAAAATGTACGGTGCCAGGGAAATTTCCCAGCAGGAGGCCCCAAATCTGTTTAATATGGTTGCCGGTTTGGCTGCCAATGCCCAGCTGCCGATGCCCAAGGTTTGCATTATAAACAGTGCTATTCCAAATGCCTTTGCGACGGGCCGCAATCCGTCCCACGCTGCGGTGGCAGTGACTACGGGAATTATGAATGCCCTTACACCAGATGAATTAAGTGGTGTTTTGGCCCATGAGCTGTCTCATATCAAGCATCGCGACACCCTGATTTCCACTGTGGCGGCTGCCATTGCCGGTGTTGTATCCATGATTGCCAATATCGCCCAGTGGTCCATGATTTTTGGGGGAAATTCTGATGATGATGATCGTGGTAATATTGTGGGCTTGCTGGCTACAATAATTTTGGCACCGTTGGCGGCGGCCCTTATTCAGATGGCTATTTCCCGCTCCAGGGAATATGAGGCTGATAGGTCCGGCGGTATTATTTGCGGCAATCCAAATTATTTGGCAGATGCCCTGCAAAAGATCGAATATTATTCGATGCATGCAAGGCCAATGGAACAGGCTACTCCGGCCACCTCACATATGTTTATAATAAATCCTCTGGCTGGCTCTGATATGAAGCTCTCTACCCTGTTCAGCACTCATCCTGCTACCAGTGAACGGATTCAGCTCCTTCGTCAGCAGGCTGCCAGCATGGGAAAGTAAAATGATAATTATTCCGTTGGAGACCGGGCATTAGTCAGCCCAAATCAACAGCATAAAAAAAAGACTGCCCGCAATGAGCAGTCTTTTTTTAATAATCATATTAAGCCTTTTTAGTGACCTGTACTCTGCCGATAAGTCCCATAATAGCCATCAGCTGATCCACTGTTTTTTCTATGTCACCAATATTCTTAACAACGTGGTTGGTGCTCTTCCAATTATCGAATTCGCCGTTATTTTCAGCGTATTCCAGATGATATTTCATATCCACATTATTGTGACCCATCTTAAGCATACGGTCGATTAATGTAACATAATCCACCATAATAAAAATAGTCTCAAGATTATTGGTCAGGAGCTTGCTGACCTGCTTTACACCGTTGATTGTAAGCATGGTAACACTGATCTTCTCAGTTTTTAGGGCACTAAGTACATCGTTTTTCAGGAGACCATAATAATCCCCCTTATAGGTAACCTTTACAATCCAATCCTGCCGCAAAAAATCACTTTGGCTCAAAAATTTGGTGGCCTCAGAATTTTTGTCGTATTCAGAAGGAGCTCTGGTGGTATAAACCGGAATGAAATGAACTCCCATTTGGGCAAGCTTGGAAATAAGCGTAGATTTACCGCTGGCATGTGGTCCAATTAATGCATAAATTTTATTGGTCATATACTTCACCGTCGATTCATCGCATAAAATGATAATTTATATAGTGTCATATATTTATTTTATCATAAAAAAATTTAAATAAATAGAGGTAATAAAAATTAAGTGCAAAAATAAATAAATAAAAAAAACACAAAACGGGCAGCAACCGAACGCTACCCGTTTCATGCCATCTACCTTTTCCACCATAACACTGTCCCCACAGTGTTCACCCAAAATGATAATAACATAATTCCATCATAATTTCAACTAAATTATGATATTATATATATGGTTCAATTATTTTCAAAGAGGTGCATAAAATGATTCAGGCCATTATAGATATTGGATCCAATACGGTTCGCATGGCAATTTATGAAATAGAGGATGATTCCATGGAGCTGATTTTAAAGAAAAAGCATATGGTTGGGCTGTCTGGCTATGTTACTGACAATGTTATGGGCCAGGAGGGCGTTGATCAGGTTTGCCGGGTATTGGAGGAATATAAAGATTTTTTGAAGGTGTTCAGCATAAATAATATTACAGCCTTTACCACAGCTGCCTTGAGAAATTGTAAAAACAGCAATCAGGTGGTAAATGAAATTATTAATCGTACAGGTATTAATATTGCGGTTATTTCCGGTGACAAGGAGGCCGAATATGATTTTGTGGGTGCCACCAGAAATTTAAGGATGAATGAGGGACTGCTGGTGGATATTGGCGGCGGCAGCACGGAGCTGGTCTATTACAAGGATAATCAGATAAAGCATAAAATCAGTCTCCATATTGGCTCCCTGGGGATAAAAAAGGAATGTGCTGCTTCCCTGATTCCCGACAGCAACCAGGTGGCGAGGATGTATGACCTGGCCCGCAGGGTAATTGACGGAGCCAGTGATTTTGCAGATATCAGGGCAAGGGTTATTTGTGGTATTGGAGGAACCTTTAAGGGGGCAAGGGCTCTTTATAATTACCTATACGGTATGGAGAAGGATAATAAGGAAATTAATACGGATAAATTTCATGATATTATTGAGCGGTTTGGCTCCACAGGTAATTTAAGTCAATCTGAGGCAATTATACTTATGAAAAATATACCGGACAGAATTCATACCTTTGTTTCCGGTCTGGTAATTGCTGATGTAATTGCCAAAAAGTTTGGTACTGAGCAGGTAATTTACAGTGACTCCGGGGTACGTGAGGGATTTATTTATTCAGAGCTAATGAAATAACAGACGATAGGTGAATTACCTCCTTATAACGAGCTTTAAGATGTCCCCAAGCTCGTTGAAACGCTAATTGGAAGATTTTTCTTCTAAAGAAGAAAAATTTGAACAATGGCGTTATAAACCATGGATGCCTAATTTTCAATGGTTTAAGCAGATTAAAGCTTTAAAAAACAGGCAAAATATGTTATAATAAGTAGCTAAGTGATTTTGTAATAAACTTTTTTTGAGGTGAGATAGTGGAATTCGGTGAAGGTAAGATTTTACCTGTAAATCTGGAACAGGAAATGCGTAATTCTTATATTGATTACGCCATGAGTGTTATTGTTTCCAGAGCAATACCAGATGTTCGTGACGGTCTGAAGCCTGTACACAGACGTATTTTGTACGCTATGCAGGAAGCCGGCATGACCCCTGGCAAACCATATAAAAAATCCGCACGTATTGTGGGCGAAGTATTGGGTAAATATCATCCCCATGGTGACAGCTCTGTGTATGATGCCATTGTACGTATGGCCCAGGACTTTTCCATGCGTTATTTGCTGGCCGATGGTCATGGTAACTTTGGTTCCGTGGATGGTGACCCGGCAGCGGCAATGCGTTATACTGAGGTTCGTATGTCAAAGATTTCTGAGCTTATGCTTCAGGATATTGACAAGGAAACTGTAGATTTTGCTCCTAACTATGATGAATCATTAAAGGAGCCAACGGTATTACCATCCAAATTTCCGGAGCTGCTGGTAAATGGTACCTCCGGTATCGCGGTGGGAATGGCTACCAATATTCCTCCTCATAATATGAATGAGGTTATTGATGGTGTATTAATGCTTATTGATAATCCTGATGCCACGGCTGAGGAGCTTATGACCGTTATCAAGGGACCGGATTTTCCTACCGGTGGTCTTATTATGGGCACTGCCGGCATTAAGAGCGCATATAGCACCGGCCGCGGTCAGATTAAGATGCGGGCCAAGGCCAATATTGAGACCATGTCCAATGGCAAGCCGCGTATTATCGTTACTGAGCTTCCTTATCAGGTCAATAAGGCCCGTCTTATTGAGAAAATTGCTGAGCTGGTCCGGGATAAGCAGATTGAGGGTATTACTGACCTCAGGGATGAATCAGACCGCAGTGGTATGCGTATAGTTATGGAGCTGCGCAAGGATATTAATCCTGATATTATGCTTAACCAGCTGTATAAGCACACCCAGATGCAGGAAACCTTCGGTGTAATCATGCTGGCCTTGGTGGAAAATCAGCCCCGTGTGCTTACCCTTAAGGAGGTTCTCCATTACTATATTAAGCATCAGGAGGATGTTATTACCCGTCGTACCAGGTATGAGCTGGCCAAGGCTGAGGCCAGGGCCCATATTTTGGAGGGCTTGAATATTGCCCTTGACCACATCGATGCGGTAATCACTACCATTCGTGAGTCCCGTACGGCGGATATTGCCCGTACTGCTCTCATGGAGGGCTTCAGCTTAAGTGAAAAGCAGGCCCAGGCAATCCTCGATTTGCGTCTCCAGCGGTTAACCGGTCTGGAGCGTGAAAAGATTGAGGAAGAATATCAGGAAGTATTGAAGAGAATTGAATGGTTGAAGTCCGTATTGGCTGACGAGTGGAAAATTATGGAAATCATCAAGGAGGAGCTTACAGAGGTTAAGCGCAGATTTGGTGATGAGCGTCGTACCAATATCACCCATGACATGAGTGAGATTGATATTGAGGATATGATTGCTGATGATGATGTGGTTATTTCCATTACTCACAGAAATTATATAAAGCGTATCAAGCTGGATACCTATAGACGGCAGAACCGCGGTGGTGCCGGGGTAAATGGTATGCCCACCAAGGAGGATGATTTCGTAGAAAATCTGTTGATTACTACCAATCATCATACCATATTGTTCTATACCAATAAGGGCCGGGTATACTATCTTAAGGCCTATCAGATTGCTGAGGCCAGCCGTACAGCCAAGGGTACAGCTCTTATTAATCTGCTGAAGCTGGATAAGGATGAAAAGGTCAGCGCCGTTATTCAGGTAAGAGATTATGATCCGGAGAAATACCTGTTTATGGCCACCAAGATGGGTGTTGTTAAGCGGGTAAGCCTGTCTGACTTCAATACCTCCCGTAAGATTGGGGTTATTGCCATCAATCTTCAGGAGGAGGATGAGCTTATTGGTGTAAAAATCACTAACGGCAAGCAGAAAATTATGCTGGGAACCAAAAATGGTATGGCCATTGCCTTTGAAGAGGATCAGGTTCGGGTTATGGGCCGCATATCCAGAGGTGTGAAGGGTATCAGACTTACTGCCGGTGATGAGGTGGTGGCAATGGATACCTTAAAAGAGGATGCAGATGTATTGACGGTTACCGAGTGTGGACTTGGTAAGCGTACTACCATTGATCAATATACCGTTCAGCATCGTGGCGGCAAGGGAATAATCAACCTCAAGGTAACGGAAAAGACCGGTAAGGTAATCGGTATGGCAGTAGTTCAGGAGGATCACGAGCTGCTTCTCATTACTGAAGGCGGCGTGGTATTGAGAACCTCCATCAGCGGTATCAGCCAGATTGGCCGCAATACCCAGGGGGTAATCATCATGAAGCCAAGTGATGGGGATAAGGTTTCCTCCATGGCAACCTTGTTGCAGAAAAATGACTAATATACAATATAATTTGGGACTGGGTAATACCAGTCCCTTTTTGATTTAAAAAAATATGGGTAACTGCTCAAGGCAATTACCCATACTATTTTCAGTTATTGTCAGTTGGCGGTTTTTCCAACACCAGGCACAGTAGGGGAAGGGGCCGGGACTCGGCTCTTAGGCTGTTCAGCCGGCTCCGCCTTAGTGGCAGGGGTATTTATTGGTTCATCTACCCTATCAGAATCCCTTTCGGCAGACCGTTCATTTGCCCGTTCATATGGATCTCTTCTAAGGGTTTCATCAGTTAATTCCTTCCTGTTGATTTTTCTGGCCCGCTCAATATCCTCGGTATTTTCCCGACGATAAATTTCCCGTGCCTCCTCGGCATTAAGCTCCCGGGCATTATCCGGAATAGATTGCTCATATTCCCGGGTATCCTCAGCCAAATCATCCCTTAAGCTTTTATCAAGGGTACAATCAAGGGTATTGGCCACTGTGGTTCTAAGCTTTGCCAAATCAGGCAGCCAATAGCTTACACCATCGATATAAATTGGCTTACCGGGCAGCATTTCCGCCTGCAAGCCTGTTTTTTGGGCGTCCTTAAGGGAAGTGGCAAATTCGATAAGCTGCTTCATGGACAAATCCGTCTCAACGCTGCTGATTACTTCCTTAATGATGGATGGAATACGTGGAATAATAGCCGGTGATGTTATTCGGTCCATAACGGCCTGCATGAACTTCTGCTGACGTCGTATACGGCCGATATCACCCTCCTCATCACGATATCGTACATATGTAATGGCTGTATTACCATCCATATGCTGTGGACCTGGCTGCAGGTCGATTAACAATCCCCCATCATCATCCCATACGTCCTCATAATACATTCGCTTTTCAACATTGATATCCACTCCGCCAATGGCATCAATTATTTTTTTAAAGGATTTTATGTTGATCAGGATATGATGCTCCATATGAACCCCTATCAGGTCCTCTACCGTATCCTTGGTGAGCTCATATCCCCCATAGGCGTAGGCGGAATTTATTTTATCAAAGCCGTAGCCCCTGATTTTTACTCGGGTATCCCGGGGAATGGACAGAAGGGCAGCCTTTTTCTTTTTGGGATCCAATGTGGCTACCATCAGGGTATCTGACCGTCCCACATCATCCTCCCGTTCATCTACACCCATAATCATAACTATGATTTTATCCTTGGCCGTCAAGAGGTTTTGCTTTTCCGGCTTATCATGTGGCTTATCAAAGCTGGTGGAGGACGCAAAAAGAGCTCCTCCTACAGCTGCTATGGCAAAGGCACACAATAAGAGGAACATGGGCCAAAAATTACTGCTCTTTTTTTTGCGCCGCTTTGATCGGTATATAGGTTGTTGAGTATATTTATTATTTTGCAATTAGGCTCCCTTCCTTATTATGAAAGAATAATATAACGAGCTTTAAGATGTCTCCCAGCTCGTTGAAACGCTAATTGGAAGATTTTTCTTCTAAAGAAGAAAAATTTGAACAATGGCGTTATCAAAAAAAGTAAACTGCCTCACTAGTATATGATTTTCAAATAACTAATGCAACTAATTGTGGATAATATTTCCATTATTTTAAGTATAAAATTGCAAAATGAAAATGAGATGTAAAATATCCACAGCCAATATTGGATATTTGTAAATATCATGGTCAATATATAGTATTTTAAATACAAAATTAACCTATATATTGAGTTATACACAAAGTTATCCACTTTATCCACAGAAATAGAACACTTATTGTGTGGATAAATGTTATTTTATGTGGATAATTTTGTAATGGCCACCTTACTTGTAATTGTTAGAGTGTCTGTATTATTGTAAGCGGCTGTAATTTTGTATGGCCTTTTCATTGTTGGGGTCAAGCTCCTTGGCTTTGCTGATATCCTTAAGGGCCTGGAATTTGTTCCCCATTTGTTCATAGGTAAGTCCCCGGTAAAGATAGGCCTCTGCGTAATCCTTATCCATGCTGATGGCCTTTTCCAATACTTCCATTGCCCTTTCGTATTCACCGGTTGCCAGATAAATCTCCCCTAAAAGACAATAGTCATTTTTCTTCGGTTTGTTATTGGACATTTCCTTCTGCACATTGCTTAAGGCATCCTCATATTGCTCCATGGCCAGATAGGTGCGGGCTATATAACGATAGATGCCGGGAAATTTAGGATTCAGGCGAAGAACCCTCCTGTAGTTTTCCATGGCCTTATCATAATCGTGATATACATCATTATATAGTATACCAAGATTGCAATAGCCAAAATCATAGGCCGGGTCTATCTGGACAGAGGTTTCAAAGCATTCACGGGCCTTTTCATAGTCCATCAATACATCCTCATAAATTATACCCAGGTTGTTATATGCCGGTACATACCGGGGATCATAGCTGAGGGCTTTTTGATAGTATTTAATGGCATTAGAATAATCCTTGTCATTATCATAATCAAGGCCGTCATTATAAGCCAGCTTTGCCATTGCCGTATTATATGTAGATGAAGTATAGGTCTCATTTCTCATAAATTTGTCCCGCAGCTGCTTCATGCGGGAGCGGATATTCTGCTTTTCTATTTCGCTGTAGGCACGGGCATATTTATGCTTCAATTCATCCATTTCCCGTATCAGACGATTACGCTCCTCACTTTCCCGACGGCTTTTCTGGATATACTCAATAGAGGTATGCTTAAAGTCATTGGTGTCTGCCACTGCAACCAGACGGCAATAATACATGGTACCCCTTCCTCTGGGGTAGCTGGTATATTGTGGCAATCTTTGAACCTTTATAACGCTGGCAGCATAGCTGCGTAATTCAGAAAGGGTCAGCTGGTCAAAATACAATTCTGGTGAGCTGTCCACAAAAATGGCTGCCTGTTCGCTGGCAATCAGCAAAGCCTCATACCGGGCCCGTTCCTTGGCCAGTGCTTCATCCTCAAGCTCATTGTTCATCAAAAAATAGGAGCCCTCCCCTTCCACCTGCTGCCGCTCTGCAAATGCCGATGGGGAAAGAAATAATGGCAATAATAGGATTATTCCCATGATTAATATGCTTTTTCTAAGAGTATTTAGGCTATTCATTTTCAGCACCTCTATTCCTTTTATTTTTTTCCTTTGAAAATATGGTTATGCTCTTTATATCCCTAAAGCTGCCTCAGTGTTATCATTTTAGCAAATATTTGAGTTATGCACAAAAATTGTGTGTATAGATGTTAATAATTGTGGATAACTTGTGGAAAGTGTGAATAACAGGGACTTTGGAACATAAAAATATTGATAAAAATAGTCTTATCGAATAAAATAAAGCTAGATGGTTTTGGTTGTTTTAAGCGGAAATTTTTAAGTAAAGGAGCCATGATAATATGTTAAATGAAGATATCTGCGATACTATGATTAAGATGGCCAAGGATGCCAGAATGAAGGGCTACAGCCCTTATTCAAAGATTAAGGTTGGTGCCTGTATCTTAGCCTCCGATGGCACCTTGTACGGAGCATGTAATGTGGAAAACGGCTCGTCCAACCTTTCTATATGCGCTGAAAGGGCGGCTATTTTCAAGGCAATTTCCGACGGCAAGCAGGAATTTGATGCCATTGCCGTGGTGGCTGATACAGAAAGCCCATTTGTGCCATGCGGCGGCTGCTTACAGGTTATGGCTGAATTTAATGTTCCTGAGGTGGTCATGGGCAATCTTGATGGTGATATCCGGGTAATGAAGCTGGAGGAGCTGGCACCATTTGTTAAATACATGGGTATTAACCATGTAAAGGAGCGCTACGAGGATCATTTCAGCGTATTTGGTGAGCTGGAATAAGGAATTAAAATAGTATTAATAAGGGCTATGGTCGTTTGTCATCATGTAATACATCCGGCCATAGCCTTTTTGTCTGTATTAACTTGTATAAAAACGACAAAATTTACAAGTTATAATTGTGAAAATTATTCAAAAATGACATATTTGCACATAAAAACCCGCTTGGGTTTGGATTTTAGCATTAATATGCTTATCCGTTCCCAGCGGGCTTTGATGTTAGTGTATGGATTTTTTCTTGAAGCGGCCGCCTACTATGTCGTGAACGGGGTTTATGGTAATGAAGGCGTTTTCGTCCTTGTCGATGGTGATATCCTTCAGCTTGTCCACCTCCAGACGGGTAACTACGCAATAAATAACCTTTTTTGGATCACCAGTATAGGCACCCATGCCTTTTATAAAGGTAACACCACGACCAAGGCGGTGCATCAGGGCGTCGGCGATTTCGTCGCTTTCTTCGGAAACAATCATTACGGCGTAGGATTCGTCCAGGCCCTTTATAACCACATCAATCATCTTGGAAATGACAAAATAAGCAACCAATGAATACATGGCCTTATCCCAGCCAAAGACGAAGCCGGCAGCCCCAAGGATAAATATATTGAAAAACAGCACCACTTCACCAACGGAGAAGGTACTGCGCCTATCCATGATGATGGCCACTATTTCCGTGCCATCCAGGGAGCCGCTGTTTCGGATAATCAGGCCCACACCTATGCCGGCAGTAATACCACCGAATATGGCAGCCAGGAAAAAGTCATTGGTCACCTCAGGGACCGGCTTAAAATATTCTGTCCATAATGATAGCAGAATAATGGAAACAATGGTCGAAACAGAAAAGGTTTTACCGATATGCTTATAGCCCAAATACAGGAAAGGGATATTTATAAGAACCAGATATACGCTAAAGTTAAGGGGTGTCAGGGCAGCCGCCATAATGGATATACCCACCACTCCGCCATCAATTATATTATTTGGTATCAGGAAGGTTTCCAGGCCTACGGCATAAAGAAAAGCACCGAAGCACAGGATAAGGAATTTTTTTATATAGCTGCCGATGGTTTTATTTTTTTTAACAAGGCTTTTTTTTAGGGGATTATGCATCAATGAGGCAGCTTCCTTCTCCCCCACCTTCTCTTCCGATGGATTATCAGTATTGGTGGTAATATTGTCCGGCTGTTCATTTTTTGTATCTGCAATTTTGTTATCATCTATTAACTGCTCATTTACCATAGGCTCAATTTGTTGCGTTTCCTTCATAATGGTTCACCTCTAGTAAATATTAAAACATAAGAATACATATGGCACAAGTTAACACGGGACAGTTATTTATTGTAAATTTGAAAAAAATTCAGAAAATTTAAATAATTACTTGATTTTTACATTTGTAACATGGATAATGAAATTGTGTAAACATTGTGGGTACATATTTTCCTACATGGGTATTTTTTTAGGGGGAAAGCGGTATGACTCGTGACAGAGATAAGCTGTCCATTAATGTTGCCAAGCTGTATTATCGTTCGGAATACAGCCAGCAACGGATAGCAGAGGAGCTGGGTATATCAAGGCCGTCGGTTTCAAGGCTGCTGCAATATGCCAAGGACAAAGGGTATGTAAAAATTCAGATTATGGATCCGGTGGAGGATATGTCCAATACGGAGCAGATGCTTGTGGAAAGGTATCATCTTCATGAGGTACGTATAGCCTCATCTACTATTAATGATGAAAATGAAATTAAGAAATACATTGGAATTAAGGCAGCTGAATATCTTGATTCCATCGTTAAGGATGGGGATATTATAGGTGTTGGTTGGGGAACCACCCTGTATGAAATGTCCTGTTCCTTGCTGCCAAGGGCTTTAAAGGGCTCCCAGATTGTCCAGCTGGAGGGGGGCGTTACCCATTCCAAGTGGCGTAACTACGCCAAGGATATTTTGGACAATTTTTCCAATAATTACAGCACCATTGCCCAATATTTACCACTTCCGGTGGTATTTGGCAGCCGTGAGGTAAAGGAAATGGTGGATCAGGACAGCCACATAAAGCGGGTGCTGGAAATCGGCAGTCATGCCAATATTGCCATATTTGGTGTGGGTACGGTTCGTCCAAATGCCCTGTTTTTCCGCTTGGGGTATACGGATCAAACTGAGCAGTCAAGAATTCAGCAAATGGCTGTAGGTGATATCTGCTCCAGATTTTTTGATGCCGATGGCCGGATTTGTAACAAGGAGCTGGATGCCCGCACTGTGGGAATCAGGCTGGAGGATCTGAAATCAAAGGAGCACAGTATTATGATTGCCGGCGGTGAAGCCAAGATACCGGCTATAAGAGCGGCCTTAAAGGGCCATTATGCCAATGTGTTTATAACTGACCAATTTACAGCCAAAGAATTATTGAAGAACTAAAGGAAGCTCTTCCCTGTTGTGACCGACAGCCGGTGCATATGGGAGGAGCTTTTGTTTTTAATCTGTTATGCCCACCAGCTTCAGGAGAAATTGGGCATTAGTGGTCTGGCATGGGCCCTCCTTCATGGTATAGTCAAAAAGAAGCTTATCCTCCTGGTATTTTTCTTCAAAATGATAATTGAATACCGGTACCTGCTCCGCCTTAATGTGGCAAAGCTCAAAGTCATGGGTGGAAACCATAGTAATAAGGTTGGGACGGCTCAGGCGCCTCAGGGCTGCCTCCGCTCCCACGATCCGGTCGGCAGAGTTGGTGCCCTTGAATATTTCATCAATTACCGCCAGCATAGGTATATGCCGGTCAGCAGCTTCAATCATGGCTTTTATTCGTATCAGCTCTGCATAAAAGGTGGATATTCCACTAGCCAGATCATCGTTTACTCTTATGGAGGTAAGGACGTGGACAGGGGTGAGACGAAGTGCTTTTCCGCATACCGGAGCACCGGCATAGGCCAATATACAGGAGCTGGCCAGAGTGCGCAGCCAGGTGGTTTTACCGGACATATTGGATCCGGTAATAATATTTAGGGATGGGCCTAAGGTAATGGAATTTGGGATGGCCTCACCAGGTGGAATAAGGAGATTACTGAGTGCTTCAGCTTCAATATGGGGCTTGCCATCCTCCATTTCCAGCAGCTCCGGCATGGTAATATCAGGGCGGGTATGGCCAATGACAGACAGGCTGATGGCAACCTCGGCTTCATGCCACATATCCAGCCAATGCTCCAGCCGGTGTCCGTAAGCCTGCTGCCAGCCTATGAAGCTGCGCACAATGTGGAAATCCCATAGGCAGATGGCATTTAATAAAAACAGGAGAATAAAATTATGACGGACCTCCGCCAGGGCACATAATATTCCCAGCCTTTTTATTGGTGCAAGGGCCTCTTCTATTTCCGCCGGGTCAATCCCTCCGGTTTTTTGTGGCATTATGGCTCTGATGGTAAATAAAAGCTGGCAATAGCTGATTAATTCCTTATTCAGACGATACAATGGGGTAATGTGTACGCCATTTTTGCCCAATGACAATAAGGCTATGGAAAGCTGTAGGATAAATAATACTCCAGGTATTTCGATGGGTATGACGTTAAATAGACTTACCACTAATAATATAAAGGCAGTAATGGGCAATATAAATATTAATTTATTCATCAGGGGGCTTGGATCACCCTGCCTGTCCCTTAGATAGGCCAGAAGGGAATCCATGCGGTTATTAAAGGGAATCTGGCGGGCTATGGCCTGCAGCTTTATGGCATCCTCTATATGATTTATAAAGAAGCTGACTTCCTTCTGACGCAGGGGTAATTCATGGACCTCCACAGGCTCCGGCCGGAGGCGGTGGGCCAGCATACTGCGTCCTTTATTTGTTCTGGCAATATTAAGGTATTGAAATATTGAGGAAGGACCTAAAATATTGAGGTCAATATCCTGAGTCAGCTTTCTTTCCGGAAAATCCTCCCCCTTGTCCCGGAATTCCTTCCAATCCCCTGTAAAGCGGTGAATATATTCCTTTATTACCTCATCCCGGTTTGTTTCGTAATCAAGGTCATCATGGAGACGGCTGTGGCCCCGTATGAGATAAAAGAAATAGACGAAAATCCCCAGTCCGGCTAAAAGGGGCCAGGGAGAACCTATATCATAGGCCCCAGCCACAGTTACCAGCAGGGCAAGAAAGGATAAGGTACGTTTAGTGGTAAAGGCCTGGCTTGTTTTTTGATATTTTTGTATGATGGCCTGGGAGTCCTTGTGCAATTGTTCAAAATAGGCTTGTTCCATTGGCTATTCCTCCTCACGTTCCATCATTATACAATTAATGAGTTTAATAAACAAATAATCCTAAAATTTATCCGATGCTAACGGGTGCTAAGACTCCCTCCTCTTAGGTGGGAGTAAAG
>NZ_CAMYWM010000001.1 GCF_947302755.1 uncultured Anaerovibrio sp. | reverse complement strand
CTATAACCTCTGCTCCCAAAGCTACTGCGGCTATTGATACACCGATGCCCAATGTGTGATCAGAAATACCTACACCACATTTAAACATTTCTTTAAGATGGTGTATAGTTTTGAGATTAGCATCTTCCGGAATAGCCGGATAACTACTGGTACATTGCAACAATGTCAAATCTTCACAGCCGCCTTCTCGCGCCGCCCGAACACATTCGTCAATCTCAGATATGGTTGAACTACCATTAGAAATAATAAGCGGTTTTTTAGTGGCAGCTACTCTACGAATAAGCGGAAGATCTATATTTTCGGCCGAAGCAATTTTATATGCAGGGGCATCTAGCTTTTCTAAAAAATCCACCGCAGAATAATCAAAAGGGGTACTAAAGCATATTATTCCCAACTCTTGGCAACGCTTAAAAATTGGTTCGTGCCATTCCCAAGGTGTATATGCCTTTTGATATAGCTCATAGAGAGATTGACCTTTCCATAAACTGTCAGGGTCATTAATAAAGAATTCATTTTCCCGACAATCTATAGTAATCGTATCAGCTGTGTATGTTTGAAGCTTAACTGCATCCGCACCAGCTTCTTTGGCAGCCTCTACGATTTTTATAGCTCGTTCTAATGAGTGATTATGATTACCTGACATCTCAGCAATAATAAATGGACGCTTTTTTATAAATTTATCTGTCATAACTGTCCTCACTTTTTCCAACCATACTAATTAATCATCATTAAGCAGTAACTCGCACTTTTCTTTAATAGCACAACGTCTGGAGTAACTCATACCTTGCACTGCCTGAATAATATTTGGCACCTCGACACTATCATAAAATCCCAAATAATCCATCAAGTCCATTTTGGCGCAATATTCACATCCAATACGCTGATTTTCTGCAACTGCTGTCACAATAGTCGGTAGTCCTAAATGCCATGCCTCAAGCAAAGTTGTTCCCCCAGCGCAAAGCAAAATATCTGCATTAGACATATACCACGCCATGTTGCTAACCTGCTCATGAAAATGAACAAAGTCATAGTTTGCACACTTCTGTTTAACAGAAGCCTTGTGTGGATTACTTTTTCCTACTATAACCTCAACATCTACACCTGATAAATTCAAATTAATCAGCGCATCAATAGCTTTTTCCGTTTCATTTGTAACATCCGCACCACCATAAAATATCAAAATATTTCGAATATTTTTTTTCATAGGAGGCAAAGAGGCACGCGCCAATATAAATTCATCTCTTATAAGAGCGTATTTAACCCCAAGCATAAGTTGACAACCTTCGGGGACAAGTTTTCGATAACTTTCCTCTTTGCCTGGTAAAAAGCCATGATCCAATAATATATCACAATCATGTCGCCGATTAGCCAAGTCATCAACTACAAAAATCTCTCCAACCCACGGGCGTAGACACTTCTCCCATGTTTCATCTATGGCATAACTATCCACTACCAACCTATCAATTTGCCCAATATTCCCTAACACTTCAATCGATTCTGCAGCATCCTGCGATTGTGGAACCGTTAACCAGGCAGCATAGCCTTTCAATTTTTCGTTAGGTGTACGTCGTGGTAAAACGAGTAACCTGTAGCCATTTGCTTCTACTCTATCGTTTATATTACCTGGTAAATCCCTTGATAAAAAAATAATATCAGCAGAATACTTCTTCTTCATACGAGACGCCAATGCCAAGCAACGCATCATGTGGCCAGTACCTATTTGCGTCGAAGCATCCACACGAAAGACGATAATCACCTTATCACCATCCAGCCTCATTTTTGAAAACAAATCTTAGTGTTGGGACATTATCTTGTATTTCATTTCTGCCAACTGCCAATCTACCATATTATCGATATCCTGAACTTCTGTTTCAGGAAGTTCAAATGGAACGATTTTCATTTGTTCTCCAGCAGACAGTCCCTTCATAAATATTTCTACATTATGAAAATAAAATTGCCCTGCATCATGATACCAATTTTCCAAATCCTGTGACCGCATTGACGCACATTCCGGATAACGGTATACCAGCTTACCTTCTCGAATTACAAATGCCCGCTGAGGGGGGAAGGAAAAATTTACTACTGGTTCCAATATATCTGCCTTCGATTCAACAAACACCTGATATGCCTGTTTCAGTTTAGCCCCGGTGACAAATGGTGCAGTAGGATAAATACAGCACATATAGTCGTAGTGTTGCCCCAGCTTTTCGTATTCACTGATTACTTCCTGCAAAACATCAGCAGTAGTAGCAAAATCATCACTATTTTTTTCGCTGCGCATAAATGGAATTTTTGCACCGTACCGTTTTGCCACTTCAGCAATTTCCTCACTATCTGTTGAAACCATCACTTCTTCAAATAAGTTTGATTCCAGTGCCGCTTCGATAGAATAGGCAATAATGGGCTTTCCACAAAAATCTTTAATATTTTTCTTTGGTATTCTTTTACTGCCACCTCGGGCAGTAATGATAGCTACCGCACTCATCTTAAATTCACCACTTATTTCTTGTAGTAATTTATTACTTTCATAACAGCTTCAATAACCTTATTCTGCTCCTCATCAGTCAATGAATAATAAAGCGGAATGGAAATAATTCTTTCATACAGCTTCTCAGCGTTTGGGCATTCACCCATCTGATAGCCAAGTTTTTGGTAATATGGGAATGAATATACTGGAATATAATGAACATTTACTCCAACGCCCTCAGCCTGCAGAGCATCAAAAACTTCCCTACGGGAGCATTTTAATAACTCCAAGTTTAACTGGATGATATAAAGATGACGAACCGTATCAGACTCTGCAATTTCCTTTTGCACAACTATTTCTGGCATAGTTGAAAAGGCTTCATCATAGCGTTTTACAAGCTCCTTGCGACGCTTGCTAAACATCTCCAATTTTTTTAGCTGAGAACTAAGCAGGGCTGCCTGCATATCCGTCATGCGGTAATTATAGCCCAAATCTACCTGCTGATAGTACCATCCACCTTCACTAGGCTTATCCATAAGCTTCTGACTACGAGTAATGCCGTGAGTACGGAACAGTACAAGCCTCTCATATAATTTCTCATCATTAGTGGTAATAGCACCGCCTTCACCGGCAGTACATGTCTTAACCGGATGGAAGCTGAACTCCGTCATATCAGCCAAGCTGCCCACTGGTTTACCATTGTACTTAGTTCCCAAAGAATGAGCTGCATCTTCAATGAAAATCAAATTATGCTTATCACAAATAGCACGAATTTTATCTACTTCCACCGCCTGCCCCGTAAAATCAACCGCTACAATAGCTTTGGTCTTACTGGTAATTTTTGCTTCGATACTATCTGGATCAATGTTATATGTCTCCGGATTTATATCGGCAAAAACAGGTTTGGCACCACAATATAGGGAGCAATTAGCCGAAGCCGCAAAAGTTATTGGGGTGGTGATAACCTCATCCCCCTGTCCCACTCCAGCAGCAAACATAGTTGCATGAAGAGCTGCTGTGCCATTAGCAATAAGGACTGCATATTTTGCTCCAGTAATTTCACAAAGTTTGCGCTCTGCTTCTTCAATCTTTGGTCCACAAGTGAGATAATCACTTTTTAAAACATCAACTACCGCCTGAATATCTTCATCATCAATATACTGATGACCATAGCCAATTTTCTTTTCGAATACCGGATTTCCGCCATTTATTGCTAACTCATCCAATGTAATTTCCCCCATATTAAATACTGCCAATTTTAACCCGATTTGCCTCAATCCAATCCTGTAACTGAGGGATGGTCATCCATTCCTTGTTGTTGTCGGAAGTATAGCTGAATCCTTCTGGAACCTGGGTACCGCCCTTTATCATGGACTCCATCTTTCCCCAAGTGCAAATCTGTGGCAAAATCTTAAAATGCTCAGGATACTCATAAGTGAAATGTGCATCTTCCACACCAATCATCTGCTCATGAAGCTTTTCACCTGGACGGATACCAATTTCCACTTGTTCTGCCTTGGCATCTACAGCAGTGGCAATATCACAAATATTCATGGACGGGATCTTTTTAACATAAATCTCGCCACCCTCCATATCCTCAAATGCGTGCCACACCAGTTCTACACCCTGTTCAAGGGAAATCATAAACCTGGTCATACGTTTGTCAGTGATAGTAAGCTTTCCAGTCTTGGCAATTTCCATAAAAAACGGAATAACAGATCCACGGGAGCCCATTACATTTCCATATCTAACAACTGCAAACTTAGTTTTACCACCTGAATATGAGTTACCGGCAATAAAAATCTTATCTGAACAAAGCTTAGTGGCACCATACAAATTAATTGGAGAACTGGCCTTATCCGTTGATAGTGCAACCACACGCTTAACGCCCTTATCGATACATGCATCAATAAGGTTCATGGCGCCATTTACATTTGTCTTTATACATTCAAATGGATTGTACTCAGCCGTTGGCACAATTTTGGTGGCAGCAGCATGAACAACATAGTCTACTCCATCCAATGCACGATAAAGTCTGTCTTTATCACGCACATCGCCAATAAAGAAGCGTACTCTCCCATCACCTTGGAACTTCTTAGCCATATTCCACTGCTTCATCTCGTCCCGAGAATAAATAATCAGCTTCTTGGGATTGTATTTTTTTAATGTCATTGGTACAAAGGTATTACCAAAAGAACCAGTACCTCCGGTAACTAAGATTGTCTTATTTGTAAGCATTTAATTGCCCTCCAGTTTTATTCATTATATTTTTTCACCATTTATTAGCCAAAAGCCACAATAATTATACGCTTAAACAAGGATAATAGCAATTACGAAAAATATCTCTCATGAACAATAATCGCATGACACAAAAAACTGCCATGCGATATTGAACTTACTCATAAAGATTTTTAGAAAATGATAATATCATTATTTATATTTTATGTGAATGTGTCAGTCAATGTTTATGAATAACTTTCAAAAATATTTGTTTTGATCTAGTGAAATGAGGACTCCTATGATAAATCAAAATTATTAGCAATGTAGACACTACAACACACATTATGGTCTTAAGTATTAATCCTTCGATTCCACCCGCTACAATAAGACCACAACTTGCATATGCGGTAATTACTATAAACGCAGCAACACTAAAATACTTTCCTTGCTGCCTAAGATAATCTCTTGATGAAATTTTAAAATAATGTTTAAGAATAATAGTGCATTGCCATATAAGTCCAAATATTATCCCTGCCAAAAGACTCGCCAAAATAATACCGGTCATTCCCATTACTTTTCCTAAAAAAATATTCAAAATTAAATTAAAAAATGTACTAGATATGTATACCCACTTCAGTTCATGCCACAATCCAGCAGCACTTAGATATAAATAAAAAGCATGCTGAACTGTTCCTGAAATAAACCACATTCCAAGTAGAACCACATCACAAAACGGAAGAAGCATATCTTCTCCCATCCAAACCTTCATAAAAGGTTGGCACAAACAAATCAAGCACGAAGCAAATATTGTTGCAATCAGCGAAAACAAAAATTGCCACAATTTTAAATCATTATAGTTTTTTTCTAATGTCTCACTAGCCACGCTATTACCAACACTTGCTTGCATAGATGCTCTTATTATTGCAATAAAAGATGATACTGTACTAACAATAACAAAATAATTATTGTAAATTGCTACCGAGGAAAGGCCAATATAAGCTGAAATTATAATGCTATCAAACGTATTGTATGTAACTCCACTTATATTGCATATAAGTAGGCCCTTTACCTTCTTAAGGATGTCTTTTTTAGCTACACTATTTATCTCACCTTCACATCTATATTCAGGATATTTCTTCTTGCTTATATAAGCAGTAAAAACATTTACACATCCTGTTCCCAAAATCATCACTACAACAAACATGTAGTAATTATGGAATACAAAAAGTGCAATTAATTGCAGACCATACTGTATTACTATCGTAATCGTATTTGCTACTTTCGTTAGATCCAACCGTTGTATTGCTGTTAAAAGCGATGTTTTATATGCATATAAAAAGTAACTTATACTCGTATTAACTAAATAAAGCAAATACAATACATAGATATTGATATCATTAGGAACATCGCCTTTTATAAGATATTCTATAAAAGGTGTTACTAGTATTCCAACACACAATATAACAAATCCTACAAGCCTATATACCTTTCTAAGATAATTAAGAAGGGCACACACTTGCCTAGTATCACCGGAAGCTATTGGTTTATACATAAAATAAATAACTGAAGAAGAAAATCCCGATTCAGCGATATTCAGCACCTGTAATATTGAAGTAAATAAACTGGATAAGCCTAAATAATCAGCACCTAATGTATAAACAATCGCTGTTCTGGATATAAACGAAAACAGTATCTGAACTACCATAAGAATATAAGAAGCAACTATATTTCGTTTTGTGTTGTATATTCTTGACTGCATGTAGCACCTCATATTAGCTGCGGTAAAGACTCTCAAGTGCTTTATACATTTCTGAAGGCTTTTTTACGTGTCGAAAGCCCCAATAATAGTCACATAATTCATACTGTTCCTCTGTTATATACATTGCATTATCAGAACTAAAATAATTTAAGAACATTTTTTCTTCTTTTTGAAATTGTTTTTCGCGTGACTTGCATATTTCATATTCTTTTACAAAATCTTTGCCTAATCCCGTATGAGTTCTATTTTGTTTTATTAAAATATGCGGTTTATGCAGATAAATGCAATAGCCTAAATGTGTTCCTAAAGAATTTGACATTGTCACATCAGATGCTTCTATAATGGCTCTCAATCGAGGCAAAAAATCTATTGATGCCTCACCCGCAGTTACAACCGTACACCCCATTCTATTAAATAGTTCTGCTGTGCCATTTACCATATCCTGTTCTTTTAAACAAATTCTTAACCGCTTTAGTTTATATTTAACCATAACATTTCTAGCTTGAGAAATTAAATAATCAACATCATATTCACACTTAAAATTCTCTAGAGAATGAGCTGGAAATAATGTCAAGACTTTTTCACCTTTAGCCTCTTCCTCAAGCTGCTTTAAAAATTTGCTATCCGTTTCGGCATATGCTATTCTTGGTCCAATCTTAATAACACTATGTTCTGGAAATGCCATTCCAAGAGTTTCCTCTCGATAATCACCAAAAGTAATAATTTTCTTTAATAAATAATCTCTAGCATCTCCTACCATATTCGTATTTCGACCAAAATACACTCCATGTTCAATTACGCCATAAACTGGATGTTTCCATTTCGAATACTTTTTTATCCAATATTCATGACCATAATTGCTATTACACCCTATGATAGGAACATTACCATTACGCCTGCTATTCCCACTTATGGTGTTGTATATAATATTAACAACTCTGCTCAATTTGAATTTACTGATATGGGAGATAGGCAACCACCATATACATTTCTCAAAAATTTTCCTTTTTGTCATTATACTATCCTTATCTCACTTACTCAAACTATAATCCATTCTCTTTTCTTGCCTTTTGTATTACCTTCAGATATCCTTTGCCATATTTCATATCTGGCTCAAGATAATTACCTTCTCCCCATTCATTCCAAGATTTTACTAAAATTATCTGCTTGGACTGTGGTTTATTTTTGATATTTTTTATTGCACTATTTAGCAATAACTCAAAATATTCTGGCTTACAATTATCTAAGATTATCCCTTTGCCACCATCCCTCGGAGTATGATCCCAATTTGGCACAACAGTAGGTATTATATCCTCTGCAATACTATCATCTGTAACCATGTATTTAATTGCATCTTTATAATCAAATACCACGGGACAATGAAGAACCTCTCTTTTTATTTTTCTAAGAAATTTCATTACATTATTTTGACGATTATTAATTTCTAACATCCTATCATCATACACAGCATCGAAACCAATATTAAGAATCTGCGCTTTATTCATCCCATTAATATCATGTCCTACAAAATAAAAATCACCTATGCCTTCTTTATGTGCCAATTCTCTCCACACATTTATAAAACATTCTATCTGCGGAGAAGCTAATGGTGAAAAAATGATAAACAAAGGTTTATCATCAACTTTGGTGTACCTTGGATCCTTAAAAGCATCTAAATAAGCGTAAAAATGCTTTTCATAATCTTGCCTTCCCAAATACTCCTGTGAGACTAATAATTCATCCTTTTCATTCGGGCTCCATCCTTTCTTGTTCCATGAATGGTTGGCCCAAGCGAGCGAAAAATCAATTTTTATAGTTTTGTCGGCTAAAAGCATTTTAAATGGTTGCTCCAATAGTTCCTTTCCATTACCAAACCAATAATGCCAATAGCAGAATCCATCGACACCATACTGGTTAGCAAGTTTAACCTGCTCTATTAATGTCTGCTTTAAGCGCAAATCATAAAAACCTAAATCAGCTGGTATATGTGGTTGATAATGCCCTCTATATTGCTTTTTAGTAGCAGCAACAATTCTCCATTCTGTGTATCCTTTTCCATACCATTCATCATTTTCTTTAATGGGATGAAATTGTGGTAGATAAAATGCAATTATTTTAGCCATTTTTGCTCCTTTTATTTAAATTTAACATAAAAAACGTCTAACCCTTCTTTTCCAGGGAATATAAAATGTACATAGTAATATCGGAATCGAATACTGAAGATAAGTTATCACATGTCCATACCACATTGAATAAACTATTGTACCTACAATAATTATAATAAACTGATCGTCTTTTTTCTTCATTGCTCCGTAAATAGCTATTAATACCAGTAGGACAACCGCTATAAACAAATATATCCCATAATTGTACATAACATATAAATATCCACTATCTAGGTAACCATATATACCTTCAGTACCTTGCTGAACACTTATATTAGGCGCATAATTAAAAAAGAATAATGTCCTATATGAAATTGCAGCCAGCGATAAAGACAAACGCCCAGTTAATAGCTCATTGAGCTTAACTAAAAACCTAATGTTTGGATTGTAAATAAATGACAAAACAGCCGGCATAAGTGGTACAAGCATCGCAAAAAGATATAGTATTAGTTCTCCTTTTTTTATCCGGCAAGGAACCAATATAGAAAGTACTGACAATATAGACACCATTAAACTAATATAGAATGGATACTTAGCATCTGTGAATAGGAAACAAGTAATCACTATTAGATTTAGTAACACAAGTCCTTTTATATGATTTTTACGACTAAAACCAGCATTAATCCACAAAAATATAACAAGCATCAAGTAAGTTTGTAATTTTGACGGGTATAAAAAGCCCAATGAAAATCTTAGTCGCCCATCTATTAACACAATAGTATCAGGTATTATTTGGCAGGCACATAACACCACAACAAAAAATAATACAACAATTATGGTATACAAAGTAGTTCTAACAAGTTGCTTTTTATTTACCTTTCTCAAAACAAATAAATAAAAAAAGATTTCTGCCATAATAGATATATGTCCCAAAAAAACACCTTGAAAAAAAAGGACTATAACAAAAACAGCAAACATAAATTCTGTTTTTGAATAACTATAGTTATTTATAACTTCAAACAAAGTGCAAACGAGAATTGTAGCAAACGTCACATATCCGTTATAATTGGATAAAACTTCCAAAACTGCCGTCTCTGATAACATAAGATAAACTAATATAAATATCCAAATGTATAAAAGAGGACTCTTATGTTCACTTGTCAACTTATTTATATTCTTCATCTTTAAAATCATTTTATTTACTATTCTCCACCATTTTTCCCAAAATCCCTACTTTTTCATCCACTCCCCCCACTCTATCAAATACTTGCTTGGGGTAAGTTTCATATTTCCACCAGTAGGAATGAATGTCAACTCTGAAAAATATACTTTTCCAGCCACATCATACAAATCTACTCGAACAAATGGAAAATCCTTTGCCAGTATCCTTGAAACTTTTATCATTTCATCAAAACATACTGGTTTTTCGTATCCATCTTGGTTATGCAAATGCCCTTCTAAAGTTAAATCCATCCAGTTCCAATCCATATCAAAATAATCAAGGTATAAATCCTTTTCGCCATTTGCTCCATTAGCTGATACGTACAGCACCTTTGGCTCTCCATTAAAACAATAAAATTTGTAAGTCTTTATTTCATCTCCCAGATACTCCTCGGCCAAAACACATTTCTTTACGTCCATATACTGAGGCTCACAATATTTCTTCCAATGGTCTTCTTCTAACCATTCTTTTAACTGACTTATCGCATCATCCATATTAACACTGCGTTTATCATTAATAAGCATATTGTAACCACAGCCATGATTGCATTTAATTACCAAGGCGTCAGGGAATTTCTCCCAATAAGACCGCAATTCATCAGGATTTTCTATTCCGCCTACATACAAATCAGGCAAAATTTTTTTCAATCCTTTATTAATTATGTAATCACGCACCCGATATTTATCTACACACTGGGTAATAACAGGATTGTGATAATATTCGCCAAGCTTTAGCTTTTGCAGCCAGTCATTAATATCCTTGGGATTATCAAAATCCGGCAACCTTCTGAAATTATATAAATACATTAAATATGTCGTAAATTTGGGAGACAACGTGGATAAAATGGTTTTTATACCACTACGAATTCCCCCTCCTAAAACATTTTCACTCATTAAAATACACTCCCCTGCAAAAACTTAATAGTACTATACAAACGGAACCTTCCTCTTTAATACCACAAAAAACAAATAACTTCCCAACAACTTCCACCATGGAATTTTTTTCCTGGTTCTTTTTAATTCGGCATTTATCTCTGTGTCTTCACTAAATGGTCGCAAATCCCATTTTGCTTCCTGAGACAATTCAGACTTCTCACGAACATAGTTGCAGTGAGTGCCGCTTCCATCCTGACCACAGTTTCCCACCAAGGTTTCCCGTGGCTGCACAGTGTAAGCATTTTGTTTATACTGGGCATAACAGAATCTTATGGCCCAAGAATTGATTTTTCCGCACTGCTGTCGATCTAACAGACTAGACATATCATCTCCGCCGGCATTAAAAGCCGATCGAGCAGATAGGCTATACTTAAACTTGTTGTAATCCTTAACATCCCAGTCAATCTTTTCCCACCTGTCTAACCAAGTTCCCCAACTCCAGCTTTGGGCACGAACCGCAAAATACATATCCACATCCAGATTACGTAAATATTCAATATCCCGGCTAAAACCAGATACAGAAAAAACTCGTGGTTCTTTTTGGTATTTTTCCAGTGATTGGTTCATAAATTCCAAAAAATGTGGGGATAACACTAGATCATCTTCCAGTACTATTACTTTCCCGTACTCTTGGATAATCCTGTCTACACCTGATATTACTGACTTAGCCAATCCTTGATTATTTTCAGCATATATTGCCTTAACGCTTTTGAAATCTTTGCTCTGCTCCAACGCTTTTATATATTCCCTGACTGCATCTACCTTTTGCTTGGCATTATCATTTTTAGCTGCATCAGAAAATATGAAAATCTCCGACTCGGCTGCCAGCGTGTTTTTAGCCAGGGATTCTACCAACCTTTGGGTATGCTCAAGCCGGTTATATACAAATATCACTACAGGTGCTAACACTTAGTTTCCTTCCTTTTAACTAAAATATTTTTTGTTAATACGACCAGCTAGCTTTATTAAACCAATTTTATATAATGGCCGCTTTAACTTTTCTTTGATTTTATCGCTGCAAGTTACAGGAATAACTTTTTGTATGGCATATTCAAGCCCGCCTTCATTTAGATGGTAAAAAAACTCCTGCCTTTTGGGATGGTGCTTTTGTATACCATAAACCATATTGCCATCCCAATGTATGGCTTCCTGCCAATTTACATCATACATATCAAAACAATTCTTATATGTTTCCAGCAATTCTTGTCCCTTGGCGGTTCTTACCAACACATTGGTATGTCCTAAATCATTATCATCTTTGCCTGTGAGCTCAACAAAATGCCAGCAGTCAAATATAGAAATATCCGAAGCCCGTTTGTCTCCCTTGACCAAACAAGCACCACAGGATGGCCTGTCCGCAATATGGGCAGTGAAAACCTTAATAAGGTAATCCGTAAGTCTACTTCGTGAATACTCATCCCCGCAGTCAAACAACAGTTTTGTTGTAAAGGAAGCATATCCATACTCTTTGAATTTAAAGTTTAACTTAGAAATTTTGCTACCCTTTCGCCCTTCCATATAATGAACATAGTCAGACAATATTCTCGGTGACATTACTCCGGCGCATACCACATCAATGGTATATAAGTTATTATATTCATGCCCCAAATAATTCTTTAGGGCTAATACCTGACAAGGGGTTCCGGAAAACAGCACTTTATGATTTGGATAACGTTCCAATAATTGTTTAGTTTCCTTGTAAATGCTGAATGTTCTAGACTGGGAGTATTTACTGGATGAGTGGGATACCACAGATATTGAATCATTAAGTACAGTATGTTTTACGGTATCATTATTAATGCTTGCCCCAATAGCATATCCCCCCGCAGAGGTAATTTCCTTAGCCAGCACACTATAAACACCCCCAGAGGCACATTCCTTTAGGAGCTCTTTGTCTTTCGCCTGCATAGCAAGGCCCTGATTGACTCCATTAGATAAATTGGTGTTTATGAATGGGCAGACCCTCTCACATAGTCCGCAGGAAATACATTTATTTTCATCAACATGAGGGTATAAAAAGCCCTCGTTATCGGCTTCCATTTCGATACAATCTTTAGGACAAATATTGGCACAGGCCTCACAGCCACAACATTGTTCTCTCTTGTAAATTGTTATCATTTGGTATTCTCCAACAAATTGGCTGACCTCAATGCGTTGATAAGATAGCTTTCGGATGTTTTTCTAAAATCATCCAACTTACAATGAATCTTATTCCAATCAATACCCATTTTTAGGCATTCAGCTACGTCTTCAGTACCGGTAAATCGCCTATCGCCAATATCTAAAATCTTCATTATTGAATCAATACGTGAATTTACAGAATTTTTGCTTCCCTGAATATCATAATTGAATGTAAAAAATGGAATACTGTAATAAATGGAAAACATAGTGCCATGGAAGGAGTCAGTCAATACCATCTCTGCATTGGCCACCAAATTTACAAAGTCAGCAGGATCCACGTCATATGGCTTTATATCTGCGAAGTTCAGATCATCTTTGACAAATTCATCCATATGCTGTATAGCAATTAATTTATACCCAGTCAATTTGGTAACTTCATTGGCAAATTTCCTGTACTGTTTGTTTGCCCCCAGAAAATAACAAAAAATATATTTATCATCTGTGTATTTCTTAGCCGATTTCATGTTGTCCCATTGTTCCTTGGTAAGCAATGCAGTTGGATCACATACCGTTGGTACATCTCTGCCTGTAATGGACTTCACTATTTTACTGCCAGCCATTTCACGAACAGAAATATATTCTATTCGTGATAAGTATTCCCTTGTTTTTTTTATCTGAGAGTCAGGGATTATATCTACGCCAAAGCTTGGTGCATAGGTAATCTTTGGAATATTATCCGGAACAAAATTCAAAGTGTAGTAATCCATCTCTAAATTCTGCGGATTCCAGACCTGATCACTGCCCAAAACCACACCATCATAGTTTATAACCTTATTCTTAAGTTCTTCCTTTGAAGATATTTTGGATGAAATTCTCAGTTTATTAAGTCTAAAATCCATAAAGACTTTTTCCCTAACCAAAATTTCCTTGTAAATCTCCGGATGCCAAAGCTTGGTCGCCAGTCGCACATTAAGTGCCTTTAGCTTGGTAACAAGAAATGGTAAGTTAAACACCCTATAAAACTGTTTGATTGGATCACTGGTATAGTAAAAAATTTCTGTATCCAATCCCAACTTTTGTAATTCCTGCTGTGTGGCGTAGGCTTGAAGTAAAGTTCCATAATTTGTATTAATAGCTGAGATAATTGCAATTTTCTTCAAATTTATCACCTAAATAACTTTAATAGTTGTAACTTTCAAGTTTATCCAAATCAATCACATCAGACCACGTCTGAACCTTGAATGCTGCAAAATGTTTTTGCAGAAAACCAACTATTGGATTACTTGACCTTACTATTCCTTTATCTGAATAGGATAAACCATATTCCTTAATCAACATCTGCCGTATGTCCTCAATTTCTGTTAAATAAGGAATATATATGGCATATTTCAATTTCTTGTTTTTGGTCTGGGATTTTATATTGACTTTTCGTCCAGGCAAATACCTTATATTCTGGAAATGATAAAACACCAAATGAAAATCTCCCATTTTATTGTCATTCATTATGATGTTATAACCATTTTGTTGTTTTAAATTGTATTGCTCCAGATTCCAGGGGGCCACACCGCCTCCTAAATACTGTAATTCGTGAACTCCGGTAAACAATTCCTTGAACTTATTTAAATACTTTTGGTCACCCATTCTGTCCAGCTCAGGAATGTCATAGCACCACTCAAAACATCTTTCCTTCCACCAGTTGAGTATCTTGCGGGATTTATCCGTTTGCCGGAAATAATTAAATTCAACACAGTATTTACCATTTCGTTCTTCCAGCTTTTTGCCATAGGCATTATTTTTAAATCTATGCTCTACTATTACCACATCTGCATTAGCTTCCCATATTTCATCAAATAAAATTTGTGGATCATGATAAAAATATAAATCTGAGTCCAGATAAGTGCAGGAATCAACATCAAAATTATCCAGTACATATTCAATAATTACCGATGTGCAGGTCCAGCAATATTCCGCTTTTGAGCGCTCAGCTTTCTTCACCAGAAGTTCAGGAGTTTCAAAACTGGAATGATGTAAAATCACCGCATGTTTAAAGTTCAGCTTATTTAATACCTCAAAAGACTTATTATCAAAACAGAAAATATACAGTGTAAAATCATCACTAACACGCTCCAATGATTTATACAAAGCAATACCTTTATCCAAGTAGTAGCTGTCAAATAAAGTGCAAAAATTAATCATGGATTTCTCCCATAATTTTTAGATAATCATCATAATTTCTAATGTATTCCTTGCCGTCATAATGGGTGCTAGCCAGTACCAACAACACTGAATCTGATGAAAAATCATACATATCCTTCCATATCATCTTTGGAATATATACCCCCATCATCGGTTTATTGAGTTCCACAATGAATTCTTCTTTGCCGTCAGTTATTCTTACCTTGCTCTGCCCAGCAACATTAATTAAAACAAACTCAGATTCCTTATTGGCATGCTGACCACGAACGACAGTAGAATCAGAATCGTAAATATAAAATACACGCTTAATCTTAAAGGGAATAGCCTGATTGCCTTCTATAACTACCAACTTTCCACGTTCGTCACCAAAATCAGCGAACTGTATTACCCTACATCTATCCTTTAAAGTCATTATTCTCTCCCATATTTTTATCTAAAATCGTTTATAGCATTTATTACATAATCTTGTTCTTCATCAGTCATGCCGTTATACATTGGGATGGACAATACTATATTTGCAATTTTTTCTGTAATCGGATAATCGCCTTTTTGGTGACCCAAATATTGGTAACATTCCTGAAGATGCGGTGGTACAGGGTAATGGATGATGGTGCCAATTTCCTTATCATTTAAATAATCAATTAATCTCTCCCTTGCTTCACAAGAAATAACATATTGATGCCACACACCAGTAGCTCCATTAGCAAGTACTGGTTTTTTTATGATTGGATTATTAATTCCTTCATCATATCTTTGAGCTAATTTAACTCTTTCTTCTGTTAAATCTTGCAAGTGAGATAATCTTACCCGCAGCAAACCAGCCTGTAATTCATCCAGCCTGGAATTGGTGCCAACCACCTCGTTATAGTAACGTTTCTGAGAACCGTAGTTCCTAAACACCTTACATGCCTTGGCAATGCCTTCATCATTGGTGGTAATGGCTCCACCTTCACCGAAAGCCCCCAAATTTTTTGAAGGATAAAAAGAAAAACAACCTATGTCACCAAAACTTCCCGTCATAGTGTTATTAAATTTTGCTCCATGGGACTGTGCACAGTCCTCCACAAGGCGCAATTTGTGCTTTTTGCATATTGCAACTATTTCATCCATACGTGAAGCCATACCATACAAGTGCGTCACCAACACTGCCTTGGTCTTGCTGGTAATATTCTTCTCAATTTCCAATGGATCCATACCATAATGTTCATCTGGTTCCACAAATACCGGTGTTGCACTATTCATGGTTATCCCCATAACAGATGCAATATAGGTATTGCCCTGAACAATAACTTCATCGCCAGCCCCTATGTGGAGTAGTCTAAAGGCTATCCAAAGAGCATCCAACCCAGAAGCCAAACCTACACAATATTTAGTACCAACATATGAAGCAAACTCTTCTTCAAAGGATGACACTTCTTTTCCCAGAACATACCAACCTGAACGCAAAACCGCTAAGGCCTTGTTCTCAAATTCTTTTTGGTATTTAAAGAAACCTCTGTCCATTCTATTTGGCATTATTTTCATAAGTTATATCCCCATCGTTTTATTCAATCTCTGTAAAAAATATCTCTGGTATAAACCTTATCAGCCACATCTTGCAGGCATTTGTCACATCTATTTGCAATAATGCACTGGCTCACATCCTTAAATTTTTTCAAGTCACCAACAACTTTACTGCCGAAGAAGGTACTGCCATCCTCCAATGTAGGCTCATACACCACTACGGTAGCTCCCTTGGCTTTAATACGTTTCATCACACCTTGTATAGCAGAATGCCGGAAATTATCTGAGTTACTTTTCATGGTCAGTCGATAAACACCAACAACACAATCCTTTTCCTTATCTTGGCTATAATCTCCACGACTGTAATAATCATAGTAACCAGCTTTTTTCAACACCTGATCAGCAATGAAATCCTTGCGTGTTCTATTGCTTTCCACTATGGCCGTTATCATATTTTGTGGTACATGAGCGTAATTGGCTAATAACTGTTTAGTATCTTTCGGTAAACAATATCCACCATAACCAAAGCTTGGATTGTTATAGAAATCACCAACTCTTGGATCCAAACAAACGCCCTTAATTATGTCAGTAGTAGACAGATTCTTTTGCTCAGCATAAGTATCAAGTTCATTAAAATAACTTACCCGCAGAGCAAGGTAAGTGTTGGCAAAGAGTTTTACTGCTTCCGCTTCTGTAAATCCCATAAATAAAGTATCAATATTTTTCTTTTTCGCTCCTTCCTGTAGGAGCTTTGCAAAAACTGTCGCCTTATCTCTGCTGGCAGCATCACAACCCACAATTATACGGCTGGGATAGAGATTATCATACAGTGCCTTTGATTCTCTAAGAAATTCCGGACTAAACAATATCCTATCTGTATTGAATTTTTTCCTTATACCTTCCGTAAAACCAACTGGAATCGTAGACTTTATTATCATTATAGCAGTACCGCTACTCTTTAATACTAAATCGATAACTGACTCTACTGCACTACAATCAAAAAAATTTTTCTGTGCGTCGTAGTTGGTTGGTGCGGCTATAATTACATAATCAGCATTACTATAAGCCTCTTCTCCATTCGTAGTAGCTATTAAATCCAATTTTTTTTCTGCTAAAAAACTCTCAATATACTCGTCTTGAATTGGACTGATTTTTTTATTAATTTTTTCTACCTTTTCTGGTAGTATATCTACAGCCACAACATGATTATGCTGTGCTAGTAATACCGCTAAGGAAAGTCCTACATATCCTGTTCCAGCCACTGCAATATTCATCATTACTTTCCCCTTATCACTGCATTCCATACAAACTTGCTATTAGTCACTAAATATCTCCTAAAAAGTCTTACGGGATCTTGTGCCAACCTGTATAACCATTCCAAATTGTTCCTTTGCATCCAAGCTGGAGCCCTCTTTATGTTGCCAGCCATATAGTCAAAGGCCGCACCTACACCTACCATAAAACCATGTACTTTCCCCTGGTGTTGAGCCATCCATTGTTCCTGCTTTGGTGCTCCTATTCCAACCCATATAAAATCGGGCTTTGTTTTATTTATGACTTTAATTATTTGTACATCCTCATCTTCAGTCAGTGGGCGGAATGGAGGACTATACATGCCAACAATTTCTACCCCAGGATTACTTTTATTAATTTCTACCCGCAGTTTTTCTAAAGTTTCATTGGTAGAGCCGTAAAAAAAGTGTTTATACCCTTTTTCGGGACTAACCTCTAAAATAGCTTTTAAAAAATCTGGGCCTGTAGTGCGTGTCATCTCTTTATACCCACGTTTCCTACCAACAGTAGATAGAGGTCCACCATCTGGAATAGCCATAATACCGCCATTTTGAACGTCACGATATTTTGAATCTTCATAAGCGGTAACTGTCGTGTGTACATTGCTTACACACATATAATCTCCTGAAAGATTTTCTATATTTTTGTGAATAAATCCTAGTAACCAGTCCATATTTATAGCTGCAATATTTACGCCCAATATGTTGCAACTTGGTATTTGATTTTTGTCGATTTTATGCTGATAGGCCATGGCTTACATTTCTTCTTTCCTATACAGCCAAAATCCATAAACTAGGCAAACCACTAGGCCAATACCCATACCACCTAATGTAATAAGCTTTCTCCTTGGTGCACTCTTCTGAATTGGCAGATTGGCCTTATCTATTATCTGAATATCCATACTTTCCATGGTAGCCTGAATACGTGACTGCTCACTTTGCTTTACCAAAGCCACATAGACCTCATTTTTTATCCCAGCCTCACGTTGCAGTTTTACATATGCCAAAGCATCTTCGGAAAGCTGGGCCATATCGGCATCCGCCTTTTCCATCTGGGCCCGTACAGCCTCTTCACTGGCCTTGGCCACTGCCATATCTACCTGGGCCATGGCCTGAGCCTGTACCAAGGCTGCCTGGGTTGGGTTCATAGAGACCGTTCCACTGGCTACAGCAGCTGCCACCTCCTGGGACAAATTATCACGCAAGGAAGTCAGCTGGGCTCTGGCACTTATCAGGTCTGGATGCTCTTCGGTATATTTTTGCTCCAGCTTGACGATTTCTACCTCTTGGGCCGCAATCTTATTCCGCAATGCTACCACCACATCACCATCAGCCACATTGTATGCAGCTAAATTGGCATTCTGCTTGCCCAGCTCACTGCTGACTGCCTCAATTTTTGCACTGGCCGCCTGCTGATGTACTATTAACTCTCCCAGGGTTTTATTGTAAATTGCTTCCCTTTCCAGCATAGCCTTGGTCTGATCCTCTGGTACATATACCTTATGCTCCCTGGCATATTTTTCCAGCTTTTCCGAAGCCTCATCCGACTCTTTCTTGGCTGTAGCTATGCGTTCATTGAGGAATTTTACCATAAAGGACTGACTGCTCTGGTTCATCTCCGTCATCAGCTTCAAGAAATTCTCCACCACAGCGGAAGAAATCATCTGAGCTTCCTCTGGAGTACGCCCCTTTCCAGTTACGTTTATCAGGTTAGTTCCTTTAACATTTTCTATATTAAGATTACCCTTGGCAAAACCCTGCGCTGTCATTTTTTCCCGCTGTTCTGGGGTAATATCCTCCAGCTGGTCCATAATTGGTTCTAATACTGTACGGGATTTCATCATTTCCATATAGTTCATAGTTGGTGATGAAGCACCAGAACTTACTCCAAACATAGCCATGGCTGCCGAAGCCCCGGATATATCCAATTTACCAGAACTATTAGTCTGCACCAAAGTATTGGATTCAAAGGTTGGGGGTATAATGAGGGAAATAACCATAGCAATAATGGTGCAAACTGCCACGATACCACCCATTATTTTTTTTCTATCCAAAATAATGCCAAAGAGTTTTCCCAGATCAATCTCTATTTCATCATCATCTTTAAGCTTGTCGTTCATTTCCGTGCTCCTTTAAATTGATTATCAATTAGAAATGAGTTCCCTTCGGAGGCAAACCTCATCCGTCACACTTTGTGTGCCACCTTCCCCAGAGGGAAAGGCTAGTTAATGGGGGTGCCATTTGAGTACTCCCGTTGGGCATGAACCTCATCCGTCAGCTGCGCTGACACCTTCCCCAGAGGGGAAGGCTTAAATAGGTGCAAATTTATCGTGTTATAGATCTGTATACCGAATAAATGCTGACATATGGTGCGATGTCCTCGCTCCATACCACCTTGCCGGAGTCTGGTACATACACTATGTCACCGTCTTCCAGGGCTATATTCTGAGTCAAATCATGCTGCTTCACAAATCCATCCAGACTTATTTCCTTAAAATACAGGGCATTATCTATCTGGCGAAGAATCTGGACATGCTTGGATCGGCCCCGTTTATCCACTCCGCCGGCACTGGAAATCGCCGCATAAACGTTCATATTATCTACCGACATATCCTTTATACCTGGATTTACCACATTTCCCATTACATAGACCTTCCTGGGCCCATAGGATTTTAAAATAATATAGTATTCTGGTATCTTAAAGTATCTGCTTAATTTTTTATGAATAAGCTCTTTAGCTTCATCAAGGGTAAGACCCACCAGCTTCACATTACCGGCGTATGGCACCTGGACCATACCATCCACACCTACTCTTATTTCCTTGTCAACAGCACTGTCATGCTGTCCCAGGGCCATCAGCTCAATGGTATCGTTCTTGAACAGTCTATATTCTTCCATTATTCTTTCCGGTCTAATTTTAGCCACCTTAAACACGCCACTGTCATCGGTAACAACCACCACTTTATCCTCGGAAACCGGGGCTGCCTGGGCCATACTGCCGTAGCTGCCTACCGCCACACTGGCTCCCAGCAGGCAGGCCATTATCATTGTCGATAGCTTTTTTTTCATAATATTTCTCCGTTCAGTAAGCTCCATTTTTATCAAACACTATTTTTACCGTCTTCAGCAGGAACATAATATCCCTGGCAAAGGACCAGTTGTTTACATACCATACATCCATGGCCACCCTGGCGGCAAAGGACACATCATTGCGGCCGTTTACCTGCCAAAAGCCGGTAATTCCCGGCTTGGACAAAATGATGGTATCAAGGTCAGCACCTATATCCGCCTTTTCCCGTGGCAGATATGGTCTTGGTCCCACCAGGCTCATGGTGCCCTCCAGCACGTTTATGAGCTGGGGAAACTCGTCCAGGCTCAGGCGGCGCATCCACTTGCCACATTTGGTGACTCTGGGGTCATAGCCTCGCAGCTTGGCGAATTCCTTCCACTCGGCCGCCGCCTCAGGATTTTCGGCCAGATATTTTTTCAGCCGTTCATCACCATCGGTGTACATGGAGCGGAACTTATAGCAGGTGAAGCTTTTGCCACCCTCACCCATGCGCTCTGCATTGTAAAATACACTGCCCTTTGAGTCTAATTTTATAATAATTCCCAAAATAGTCAACACCGGAATTATAATTGGCAGACTGATAGTGGTGCTGATAAGGTCAAAGGACCGCTTGACGAATTTATTCCAGGTTCTGGACATATCGTTATAGCTCTTGATAAGAGTGATCTGCTGACTGAACAGGGTATGAATATGAACCCGCCCCATAGGGGTGCCCACCAAGTCAGGGGCAAAGAGGATATTGCGCACATAGGGACGAATATCCGCCAGCAACACGTTCATCCGTTCATGCTCCATGCCCGGAATGGCTACCAATACAGACTTTACTTCCTCCCGCTGTATCACTTCAATAGAGTCATCAATTCCCCCCAGCAAAGGATATTCCTCCGCCAGCTTTTCGGATATTGGATGATCGTCCAAAAGACCTACTACATTATACCTATATACTATATCATTATCAAAGTAATTTTTTATTCGTTCAGCCGTTTTTCCTGCACCGATAATCAGAAGATTTTCCTTTAATATAGGCATGGTTTTCAACTTCTTTAGTATGCCATAACGAAAAACTGCCACCAGCAGCATCACCGACACTGACACAAAGGCCGCATAGGCTCTCGATACCAACAGGCTTTCATGCATAGCAAAAAGCAGAATACCGCACATAATTATACCAAATACTACGCCCTTGAACACATCCCGGCTAAATTCCATGGATGGGCGATTGAACCGGTAGCCGTGATTGGTACCGATACAAAGGATAAAGATGACTGGTATATATATGTATTGATATTCTGGTGAAAATACCAAGGATTTGGCCAATACCCTGCCGTTCAAAATACACAGCTGATAGGAAAGCAGCTGGGCCAGCACCACGGCTGCATAATCCACCGCCATGAACACCAGCACATGGGTATAGTGACGAAAGGCTGAGGAATTATGTTTTGTTTCTTCCTGCAAATTTTTTCCTCCAAAAATTATTTTCGTATAAAACCTAAAAGCCATTTTACCATAGTCTACATACATATTCAACATGATGATGTATATTTCATTAGCCTATGCCACAATAAAAGAACCGGCCAATGAGAGCAACCCATTTACCGGTTCTTTAGCGTTTAATTATTTATGATGTTATACAACAAGCCTTTGTGTATCATCAGGCCTTCCACAAACCATGGAGGTTGCAGTACTCATAGGTGGCCACCAGCTTCTCTCCCTCCAGCAGCAGGAACTCTGCCTCTGGCTTGTCCTGTGGAGTCAGCTTCTTCATCTGGCAGCCCTTGTCTGTTTCAATGACAATCCACTGAATGTAATGGGCGTCCGTCATTGGATGCTCCACGCTGCCCACCTTGACGGCGACCTTGTTGCCCTCCACCGTAACAGCCGGTACATGCTTCTCCTGAGCGGCATCAGTGGTGCCAGGGATAAGCTCGGTCATCCCCTGACCACAGCAGGACAAAGGCCCCTTTACATCAGTCAGGGCCGTAGTAATGTTGCCGCACAAATCACACTTGAAAAATCTCATTTCGATCCACTCCAATCAATACACACAATATTAAAAAAATCGCTCAAAACGGATATCTGGGTTAATTATATGATATGAGTCTGAAAAATAAAAGGAAAAATGTGGGTGTAAAATTATTTATTATGTACAGACACAAATAGTCTGTCAAATTCATCTTCTGTATATGTCAGCACCCTATTAAACAATTTGCTGCAATAAGAGTTCAAACACAGTTTTAATACTCATTATACTTTTGACATTACCAATTTAACTTTCACACAGTCTTGACAATTCTTTTCGTTATTTTTTTCTAATACTACACATTCATACTTTCCATCTGTTTTCAAAAAGGATGTAACATCTTTACTGTAGTACCTAGGTACATATCCAACACTGTTTCCGTCTATAGTTTTAACTAGTACAGCATTAGTATCATACTCGTTATTTGGTTCCGGTACTAAATTTAACTGCGTACCTCCACTTAATTTGGGTAAAGATCGACAGTCTTTCCCAAAACACTTACTAACATGCCTAATCCCACCAACATAAAATTCCTTAATTGCAACATTATCACAAAAAACAATTGGTTCAACGAATTCATAATTATCGATTGGTAGCCTTCCACCACTTTTTCTCAACAAATCAAAACCATTATATTCAGATAAACCATATTTAGTTAAAACAGAAACAATATCTTTTCTTTTTTTATCGGGTAGACGACTAGAAAAAGCTGGAAAAAGCACTTTACTATGATATGTTTCATCGTTAGGAAATGACTTAATATAATCCCAACCTACGTCTTTGGCTTGCAGGTACTCACCACAATACTCAAATGTATACTCGCTTCCTTTTGACAACTTACCAACCGTGTAATTTCTTCTACTAATAGGATCTTTCCATACCAAATACAAATATTGTTTTGCTTCCATTATTAACCACCATCTTTCAAGTGAGATAATATTTCTAGCTTTCTAATCAAAAACTTCTTTATTAACTCAATTTTACGAATAGACAACACATTTTCATACGAATCTAATAACAAATTAATTCTTTCATTTGATAATTTCCCTAAAAAATCATCCACAATTTTCCCAGTGTCAGAATAATTCATCAATAAATGCCTTACCATCTCCGTATGCGTTGGCCTCTTCTTGGTATTACCGTCAATTCGTATCATAGACCTTGACTTCGAATTAACTAGCGATTCAAAACGATTCCTATCTCTGCCAAGATATTCATCCACAGCCGAATCATCAACATAACAACACAGCGATGATCCATTATCATACAGTGGACAAAATTTCCAATCTACTGGTTTATTTGCCTTGTCATGTTTAATTATCATTGCCCAATTATTTTGATGTCTATCCGAATTGCCAATTATAAAGTCAAATACCATCATTTGAATTGCTTGATATTTCATATGAGGTAATGCTGTCACTTCAAATACATGTTCTAAGCAATAATACCGCCCCGACTCTTTTTCCATCATTTCATTCAAGTCATAATCTGAATGAAACCCACTAATGAACAGAGCAGCCTCAACAATTGACTCATGTTTGCCATTAATTAAATAGCTCATACACCCAATACGATTTTTATATACACCGATATCTACTTCAGCAATAGGAATTCCCAAACAAAGTCCTAAACAATATGCCAAATGTTCAGATACATGCTCTGTAGTATTGCTTATATTGTTTTCATCAGTTTTGGGATATTTAAATAAGCCTATTCGGCCTGAAGAGGATTGCAACCAAACCTTCTCGCTACGTCCACTACCCTCAGCAAATCCATCATAAAGAGACCATGAACTAAAGTCTTTAATTGTCACAACTTTCAATTCAATTTTCCTCCACAAAGATATAGCTATAATTCACTGTGATTATACTATCATAAATGACTGTAGTCAAACTTAGTTGGTAAAAAAAATGCCCTATGGTATTTTATTCAAAACTAAAAACAGATAAACTTGTCGCATGACAAACCAAATGTAATGCGACAAGTCTTTATCTGATAATTCTTATATGAAAAATATCACTTTGCGAACTATTAAGCCAGTACCTTGGAGAGTCTTATGAACTCTGTATCCAGGGTCTTGCGGTTGTTGGTGGCTTCGTCTATTGGAATTTCTACTACTACGCCGGTATCGAAGCCTACTACCACGTCCTGCTTGCCCTCCAGCATGGCCAGGACGGCCTTTTCACCCAGCATGCTGGCGTTGATGCGGTCCTCCACTGTTGGGGAGCCGCCCCGCTGGATGTGGCCCAGCACCGTCACCCGGGTATCGATTTCCGTTTTTTCCTGAATCTGCTTGCCCAGCTCCGTGGTGGTGACCCCCATGCCCTTCAGGGCACCATCGGCTACTACCAGCAGGCTGTATTTTTTACCCTTGGCGTAGTCCTCCCGGATTTCGGCACAAATCTGGTCGATATTGGATTTGGTTTCAGGCACCAATACATACTCGGCACCGCCGGCAATGCCAGCCGTCATGGCCAGCCAGCCGGAGGTTTTGCCCATTACCTCGATAAGGACGATACGGCGATGGGCACAGGCGGTATCCCGGAGCTTGTTGATGGCATCCACCACTGTATTGGCTGCTGTATCGGAGCCAATAGTGTAGTCGGTGCCCCATACATCGTTTTCAATGGTGCCAGGAATGCCGATAACCGGCATGCCACATTCCTTGCTCATGGTAGCGGCTCCCTTGATGCTGCCGCTGCCACCGATGACAATGAGGCCGTCGATACCGTGCTTTATCAGGTTTTCATACCCCTGACGGCGGCCCTCCTCTTCAAAGAATTCACCGCTGCGGGCAATGCCCAAAAAGGTGCCGCCCCGCTGTATCATGTCACCGACGCTGCGGGTGTTCAGCTCTTCGATTTCGTCGTTAATCAGGCCTCTGTAGCCGTTATGAACGCCCCAAATCCGTGCGCCCTGATGAACTGCGGTGCGTACCACTGCCCGGATACAGGCGTTCATGCCTGGGCAGTCGTTACCGCTGGTTAGTACTGCTATATTTTTTGACATCAAAAAACCCTCCTTAAAAATTGTTACCCCCTCCGGGCACCTCCCCCGAGGGAGGCAAGGAAAGGGATTGTGACAGCAAGGTTACTAGGAGCAAGGCTCCATCGGTGGCATCCCTTGGGCTGACGGAAGGGGTGCTTATTATTTGAAGCGACAATTATCCTTTCCCTCTCAATTCCCGTTCCACATCACGCTTTACGGCCTTGTCCTTCAGGTCCTGGCGTTTGTCAAAGTTGTGTTTACCACTGGCCAGGGCGATTTCGATTTTGGCCCGGCCCTTGACAAAGTATATTTTCAACGGAACTATGGTAAAACCCTTCTCCCGGGTCTTACTAAATAATTTAATTATTTCCTGTTTGTGCATCAATAGCTTGCGGGGCCTGCGTTCGTCGTGATTGAAAATATTCCCATGGTCATAGGGACTGATATGCATATTCACGATGAATATTTCGCCATTTTTGATTTCGGCGTAGCTGTCCTTAAGATTGGCCTTGCCCGCCCGCAGGGATTTTACTTCGGTTCCCTGCAGCACCAGCCCGGCCTCAAATGTGTCATGGATAAAATAATCGTGACGGGCCTTACGGTTTTCGCAGACTATTTTTATGCCTTGATTTTTTCTTCCCATTAGTTACCTTTCTGTTACACCTCATCCACCGTCTTCGACGGGACACCGACGGAGCTTTGCTCCTAGTACCCTTGGGTGCTTCCCCTCCCCTAAAGGGACTAGCTCATTTCATTCGCGTCGCAAGGGGAAGGCCAAATAAAAATAGAAGAAGGCGTTATACTTTATATTTCGACAATAATATCCTTTTTGCGCTTTACGGCCTTGTGGTCGTGCTTGTTGCGCTTGGACACTTTGGTTTTCTTTTTCGGTTTGGAGGCGGTGACAGCCGTCTTGGCCTTGTTCTCCTTGGCCTTGGCTTTTTTAGCGTTAGCCGGCTTTTTGCGGTCGAATTTTTTCTTGGCGGCTTTTTTATCCGACTTAGCGGGCCCTTTGTCGCCCTTGTGGGCCCCTCTGCCACTCCGGCCTGCTGCCTCGGTTGCCTTTCCGGCTTCTTCCCCAGCCCGCCGGTCAGCGGAATTGGCCATATTAAGGGCTCTGGAATCGCAGTTATCCTTTACCACGAAGTCCAGGGCCTTTTCCTCCACGCTGGCCCGCACCAGAATAACCTCCACCGTATCCCCCAGCTGATAGCTGCGGTGATGGTGATTGCCCACCAGCGCATAACGGGATTCCACGTAATCGTAGTAATCATCCTGTAAGCTGGTCATGTGCACCAGCCCTTCTACGCCATTATCCAGCTCCACGAAAAAGCCAAAGCCGGTGACGCTGCTGATAACCCCCTCAAAGGCATCCCCCACGAACTGCTCCATGTATTCTACCTTCTTCAGATCCGTGGTATCACGCTCCGCCGCTACGGCTATCCGCTCCCGTTTGGAGGCGTGATCCGCCATTTCCGGCAGCTTGTTTATCAGCTGCTCCCGCCGCTCCTTGGGAATAGACCCGGTAGGGAAGCTTTCCCGCAGCAAACGGTGAACTATCAGATCCGGGTAACGACGGATTGGCGAGGTGAAATGGGTATAATATTCTGCCGCCAGGCCAAAATGGCCCTCATTTTCCGCCGCATAACGGGCCTGCTGCATAGAGCGCAGGGAGACGGTGCTCAATATTTTCTCCTCCGGCTTGCCGGCGATTTTTTCCAAGGCAATCTGCAAATCCTTGGGCCGAATACTTCCATCCTGACTCGTCCGCAAACGCAGTCCAAAAGTCATCATCAGCTGATTTAGTGCCTCTATTTTGCCTGGCTCCGGCTGCTCATGGATACGGTACATAAATGGCTGCTTCCGGCGGCACATGTGCTCCGCCACCGTTTCATTGGCCGCCAGCATACACTGCTCCACAATGGACTCGCCCAAATTGCTGACCCGCTTCTTCAGCCCCACAGCCCGGCCCTTTTCATCCAGCTTCACCTTTATTTCCGGCACCTCGAAGTTTATGGCTCCCCGTCTGTGACGATAGCTGTACATGGCGTTACGGACCTCCTCCAGATTGTAGAGAAGGGGTAATATATCCTCATTGTCCTTACAAAAATCCTTGTCCCGCTCCACCAAAATCTTGTTGACCAGTGTGTAGGTCAGGCGGCGGTATACATGCACCACCACCGGCAGGATTTTGTATTTGGTCACCCGGCCCTCCGGACTTATTTCCATTTCACAGGCCATGGACAGGCGATCCACCCCGGCGTTTAAGCTGCATATCCCATTGGACAGCTCCTTGGGCAGCATTGGTACCACCCGATCCACCAGGTACACACTGGTGCCCCGGGCCTGGGCCTCAATATCCAGGGGCTGATTTTCCCGGACATACCAGCTGACATCGGCAATGTAGACTCCCAGAAAGAAGCTGCCATCCTCATGCTTTTCCACATAGACACCATCATCCAGGTCCTTGGCATCCTCCCCGTCAATGGTGACAATTTTCAAATGGCGGCGGTCCTCCCGGCCATTTTTACCGATATGGTCCTCCGCATTGATGGACTGCTCCACATTGCCGGCCGCCTGCTGTACCGCCTCCGGGAAGGTCTCGGACAGCTCGTAATGGCGCATAATGGATAGAATATCCACCCCAGGGGCATCGGCCTTGCCCAATACCTCCACCACATGACCCTCGGCCTTGCGGCCATTCTCCGGCCACTGGGTAACCTCCACCACCACCTTGTCACCAGTGGTGGCCCCCATAAACTGACCCTCAGGAATATAAATATCCTCCCTAATCCGGGTATCATCCGGGGATACAAAGCCAAATTTCCGGCTGGCCGCAAAAATACCTACAATCTTACTGTTGGCCCGCTCGATAACCTTATATACCTCCCCCTCCTTGGAACGGCCTGGGGTCACAGCATATTGGGGAAACAGGCGCACCTGCACGGTGTCACCGTTCATGGCAGTATGAAGGCCGCTTTTCCCAATGAAGATATCCTCCTCATTTTTCTGCTTCCCCTCCGGGGTAACAAAGCCAAAGCCCCGGCTGGACAGGGACAGCACACCGGTAACCAGCTCCTCCGCCTCCGGCTCCCTATTGGTTATTTTATTTTTTACCTGCTTTATTTTTTTATCTATTTTTTTATATTGTAATTTTCTCTTCATAATATATCTTTCGTCAAATGTATTTTATATTGGCAGTAGAGTGTTGCGTTTCACGCCGTCTCAGTACTAAAACTTTTTCTTGTTTTTATATAGTGGCAAAAATCATAACTCGCTTCGCTCAAACAAATGATTTTTACCACTATAATCAAGGTATAGCAATAAAAAGTTTCTTAACGCACTGAGACTAAATGTTCAACTCAACAGTCCACTGCCATATATTACTTTGATAGAGGCAATTGCTTGAAGCGTTGGGCGATGGGCGTAAAGAAACTATTTTTTGCATACTTACACAGCGAGAAAACATCCACTGTTTGAGCGAGTCCTATAAGGACGAAGCGAGTTTGGATTTTTCTTGCTGACTAATTGAAAGCAAAACAATAGTTTTAGCCCTGAGTCCCTGCTGAAAGCAATGCCTCTATCGAAAGTTAGTATACAACAGTCCTCTGTCTATTATGTCTCTTATGAATGCTCCCTAATAAACTCATCCACCAGCTCAAAGGCCTTGTCCCGCTCACTGCCGATGGTTATCAAATGACCGGACTCCTCCAGCCACACCAGCTCCTTTTCATAGCTCCCCGACAAATCGTATATCTTGTTGGCACTGCGGTCCCTGGCCGTGTGGTCATTGTGGCTGTGCACCACCAGCATAGGGCATTTCACCCGGGGAAGCTCCCGCTTGGTTCTGTCAATAAGATCCAGCAGCTCATGGACGGACATCATCGGATACTCCCCATAGGAGGCATTGCACACCTGGGGAACATCAAAATTCATCCGCTTCTTTTTCGGCCAATATTTATTCTGGCAATACTCCCTAGCCGGCAGGCGGTACAGCTGCTTATCCTCGTGAATATAAATCGGAGCCGCCAGGCTGCAGCAGCATTTAACCTGGGCATTGGCCGACAAAATAATGGCCAACAGGCCGCCCATGGACTGACCTACCACAGACACCTTATCGCAAAAGGACGCCAATATGGAATAACCATCGCACACAGAGTCGTACCAATCCTCTGCGGTCATATGGGCCATATCCTCCGTGGTGGTGCCATGGCCCGCCAGGCGAACCCCCAGTATCGTGTAGCCCTGTTCATTTAAATATCGGCCCAATAACAGCATTTCCGCCGGTACCCCGGTGAAGCCGTGGATTAAAAGTATGCCATGTGGCCCCCCCTTAAAAAAGAAAGGCTCGCCGCCGTTAATAATCATATTGGTAATCCTTTCGTTAAATAAAAAACGCCCACTATCTACCATACATTCTATGATGGATAGTAAGCGTTTGGTGTCAAACCTACATGGTCATCTTCGCAATAACCAGCGTAACCACTGCAAAGAGAATTGCAAAGACTATCGTCACCCGTGCCAGCAGTGCATCCATACCCCGGGCATTGCTGCTGAATACGGTATCACTGCCGCCGCCCAGGCCCATACCGGCCGACTTTGGTGACTGGGCCAGTACTGAACCGATCAGCACGATGGCTACCAATGCATCCATTACCATTAAAACCGTAAGCACTCTGCGGACCTCCTATTCCATCTCAAAATATAGTATAACGCAATTGTTTAAAATTTTCCTCATTTTTACCAAGAAATCTCAGTTCATCAAATCTGAAAGATAGAGATGAGCTTTAGATTTCGCGTAAGGGCTGATGAAAGCCAGGTGGTTGTCAGCTTGCTTATGGGGAAAATTTTCTGTCAGTATGTTACATCATAGCACAATATGATACGAAATACAATAGAAGGGCTTAGTCAATGGTTCTTATCTGAATCTTGTTGGTGTTGTTCCACCTGCTCATGTTAATACCGGAGGTTACCACGGCAATATCCCCCTTCTCCACCAGACCGGCGCGGAGAGCGGCGGCAATGGAGGCTCCGGTGCGATCCGGTTCATCATCCCAAATGCGGCCATTTACCAGCTGAATGCCCCAGCGCAGGTTCAACTGACGGGCTACCTTGGAGGTGGAGGCATAGGCGATAATGGTGGCCTGTGGACGGTATTTGGATACCATCTGGGCCGTAAAGCCGGTTTCCGTTGGGGTGATAATGGCGGTGGCATCCAGCTCATAGGCCAGCTGCACCGTGGAATGAGCTACTGCGTCGGTAATGCTCTTTTTATGCTCCATGCCCTTAGTTGCAAACCGATTTTCATAATGAATAGATGACTCGATGCGCTTGGCAATGGTGCTCATGGTCTGAACAGCCTCTACCGGATAATCACCGCTGGCAGTTTCGCCGCTGAGCATGATAGCATCCGTACCATCAAATACCGCATTACCTACATCAGATACCTCAGCTCTGGTTGGCCGCGGATTGTTGGTCATGGACTCCAGCATCTGGGTAGCCACGATTACCAGCTTACCGGCCTTGTTGCACTTGGCAATGACCTCCTTCTGAATAACCGGCACATCCTCAGCCGGAATTTCTACCCCCAGATCACCACGGGCTACCATGATTCCATCGGCAGCCTCAATAATGGCATCAATATTCTTTACGCCCTCCAGATTTTCAATCTTGGCGATAATCTCCATGTGGCCGTTGTTGTCCGTGATCAGCTTTCTGATGGCCTCCACGTCACTGGCCCGCTGAATAAAGGAGGCGGCTACGAAATCCATATCATGCTCAATACCGAAGAGAATGTCCTTTTCGTCCTGCTCAGAAATAGGTGGAAGGCCAATGGCTACTCCCGGTACAGCCACCCGCTTGCGAGTGCTCATTGGGCCGTTGTTGAGAATTTCCGTCACAATATCCTGTCCCTGAATTTCCTTCACCTTAAGGCCAACCAATCCATCGGACAGCAAAATGGTATCTCCTGGCTTTACTTCCTTATAGAGGTTCTTGTAGCTTATTGGTGCCCCGGTTTCATCACCTGGCTCATCGGACTGGGTGAGACGGAAGGTATTGCCCTTGGTGAGCTGCACCTTGCCATCCTTAAAGGCCCCCAGACGCATCTCCGGCCCCTTGGTATCCAGCAACAATGGTATAATCTTATCCGTATGACGGGCTGCTTCACGCACCCGCTCGATACGGCCTAACTGCTCGGCGTGGTCACCATGGGAAAAGTTAAAACGGGCACAGTTCATGCCGTTTTTCATCAATTCTTCAATGATTCCCGGCTTATCAGTTGTAGGTCCCATGGTACAAACGATTTTAGTCTTCTTAAACATTACTCAGCACACTCCTTATATTTTCTATGTTAATGTAGGCTTAAAAGCTATATTGAGCTAATCTATTTTATTCCATTGTATCACGCTTGTCTAGCAGACGTAGAGGAAAAATAATTGTTATTCTACGTTGTTTGATATATTCTACACAAAATAGTCTTTTGAATTTATACTATGATTTGGACATATTCCAGTTACATTTTAATCCATCCACTGGGCACAACATCCTCATGGCCAGATTGTTCATTAGCCAACCACTTTTTAGGGGCTGCCACAATCTTATCCCCAGCCGTTCCCAGCCAGGCACCCCACCAGCTAAAGGAGCTGTTGGCAATAATGTGATGCCGGCAAAGGCTCATTAACCGCATATCCTCATAGCCCTTTTCTTCCGTGTTGTTGTCCACAAAATGGATTTCCTGAGCTGTTTTTATATTTTCCTCGCCCAAGGAATATCATTGGAAAAAACAAATAATTGTATATCGCCAACCCTATCAGTGATATACTTAATGGCCATTTGATAATAACTCAACTTTCCCACCACAAAAATAAAGCCAATTTTGTAACTATTCAGTAAAAAGCAAACAGCTGTCTTCGTGGCCCAAAAACTACTTACTGTCCAATATCAGTTCATAGTTTTCCTTCATCTTCTCCGGCTTCAGGTGTAGATAATCCATAAAGTCGTTTTCTGTAATACCACAATCCCTTGGATCATATCCACCATGAACGGGAATCTGGTACCCATAACCAATTTTGCGTATGGTGTCCTCAATTTTTTTCACTCCGGAAAATGCTTCACTTTCACAGAAAAAACTGTAAATCTTCGGATGCCATACTGGTAAATAAATGCTTACCTCCACCCCATTGGCCTGTAAATATTGCAACAATTTTTCAAAATCTGCAATATTATCATGCTGAACCTCTTTAAAGCCTGTTCCCATTTGATACATAGTACCTTTATTCAACAGCTTTAAAATTTCCTCATCAATTTCTTTCTGGGTAAGAAAATTTTTAACTGATGGAACACGCCTTCCATCCACGATAATCTTGACATCATCTCCAATCTGATCATCAGAAACAGTCTCTACATCATCTTCTGCCTTAAAAAGATTTTTTCTGGCATATGCAATGGAAGACTGAAAATATGATAATGAAATCAGTTCCTTTAACTTATCATCAATATAATTTCCTCCATAGTATGTATCCTGGGAGCCATCAATGTTTTTTTTCATGTATTCCGCATACCTATGCAATGAAGGATGTTTCCCATCGAGACTGCCGCGCATAAAGGTCCAGGGATCAACGCCTATTATTATTTTCTTGGGCATTTTATCATAATATTGCAGCAGTCCGGTTAAAGCATAATAATCTCCTAAATATGCTCCGGACATACCTGCATTGTATACCATACTGCCATCATCAAAGGGCATATACATAACATGGCTTGAGCCAATTATTACTGTCTCTGGATTCCAGGTCATAGTTGCAATTCTTTTTTCCTGAAATACCCCCTCATCAATATTTGCGGGAATTTTAACATTTTTGCCATCATTGAGACAATCCACCAATTTGGTAACTGTGCCCTCATGATATAAATTGGCAGGGTCAACAAAATAATTAACTGATATAACCACGCTATATACTGTCAATGCCAGTATTATCATTTTTATTAATATTGTTCTCACAATAATACCCCATTAAAATTGGAAATATATAAAGCCGGAGTTTTCCAGAGGCAGCATAAGTATGGTCCAAAATATTATTACAAAATACAGGCACCAACGTACCAGCATTTTTTGTGAACCAACCCATTTTATCACATCCCGTTTCAAGGATATAAAATCATATACCATCATCGCCACCACAGGTATCAATATGTGATAAATGGTACTCTCGTCTATCTCTATACCGCTTCGTATATACCAATCAATACCACCGTTGGCAGAAATAATATTGCCAAGAATATAAAAAGCATCTGTAATTGATTTAGAACGAAAGAATACCCAGGCTATATTGCAAATTAAAAAAATTATAACAACCGAAATAATATGCTGCAATTTTGATTTCGTAATTTTATTCAGACCAAGAACATTTTCAACAACCTGAATGAATCCATGAATTCCTCCCCATAGTACAAATGTCCAATTTGCCCCATGCCACAGGCCACTTATAAGAAAGGTTATCATGATATTCATGTTGTGCCTGAATTTGGAGCACCTGTTGCCCCCCAAAGGAATATACAAATAATCTCTAAACCAGGTGGAAAGGGATATATGCCATCTGCTCCAAAATTCTTTTAAACTGCCGGAAAAATACGGGCTTTTGAAATTTGTCATAAGCTTTATGCCCAACAATCTGGCAGTACCAATAGCAATATCCGAGTACCCGGAAAAATCACAATATATCTGCATCGTAAAAAACAGCACTGCAAGTATCAGATCAAATCCCGTGCATCTATCCAAAGATGAATAAACGCTATCTACTACAATAGCAGCATTATCAGCTATAACTATTTTTTTGAAGAACCCCCAAGCCATGAGCCGAAGGCCATAGGCAGCTTCATCATAATCAAATTTTTTGACTGTTTTTATTTGAGGCAGAAGATTGGCTGTCCGCTCAATAGGACCAGCTACCAACTGGGGAAAGAAGGATATAAATGCCGCATACTCGCCAAAATGTCTCTCTGCCTTCACATTCCCCCGGTAAACATCTATAACATATCCCATGGTCTGAAATGTGTAGAAGGATATTCCAACTGGCAACAGCACATTTAGAGTTATGGGATGAAGATTTATGGCCAAAAGGGAACACAGCTCAACCAAAGAAGCTGACATGAAATTAAAATATTTAAAACAAAACAGTACACCCAGACAAACGAACACAGCTCCCGCCAAAACCATCTTCTTTGCCCGGACTGTGTCACATTTTTCTATCAACAATGCCGCAAAAAATGAAATTGCTGTAGTCCCCAATATCAACACAATATATTGCGGATTCCAGCTCATATAGAAATAGTAGCTCGCCAACAATAAAAATGCCCATCGAAAACGATGAGGCATAAGCCAATACAAGCAAAATACTATTGGCAAAAATATAGCATATTCCAAAGAATTAAAATTCATATTATCTCCAGTTATCTGTCATCTTGGAATTATTGGACTTTAAATATTCTTCATATTCACCAATATCTTGCGGGAAAATAACATGTATATTTTCCTGCTCACTCCATTTTTTGAGTAATGCACTGCCCTTCTCATTGTCATAGATATCTGACACAAGATCAACCAAAACAATATATACGTTATTGTCCGTGTATCCCGTGAAAATACTATTTCCTTTAACTGCCGCCGACATCATAGTTACAATAATGTTATTATGTACATCGTTATTTAAACAAACCACTTCCCACGGTGCAAAGGCTGCCTCCAGTACCGAAACTCCGGGTCTGTTTAAATATTCCTCTTCGATAGTATTGCGTTTAGTAGTAGGATGAAGTTTTACAATTACCTCCCTGTTATTACGGTATTTGCAAAGTAATTCAAAAGCTTCTCTCTGCAACTGAAGAAAGCGCATTTCTCTCACATGTTTTTTATATGAATTGCGAAGCAGGGTTTTTGATAACAATTTACTTATTTTCAAATACCCCGGCATGTCAGAAGCATGGTCATCAAAAAAGATAATTTTATTTTCTACCTTCTCTTTATCTCTGTGATTAAAAACAAGGTTTACACAATCAATAAATTCCTTGTCATTTTTATCTATTGGCGGAATTTTAGTTATTCTTTCATCATATTCATACAAAACCATATTGGGACTGTAAAGGAAAATACTGTCAGGCTTTATATCGTTGCAAATATATTCTCTGAAATATGAACCTATTCCCTCTTCCAACACACACATTTTACAGGTTTTATTTTTTTCTTTGGCTAGCGAAACTATGTTCCTTATAGTATCGGTATTACCATACCCAAATATATGTGTATACCGGCTAATATCCAGTTTTTCATACCCATGTATTTGTTGCTCCAGATACTGTTCTCTGCTATCAGCATTTCTATGGCCTGTTTTACCATATTTATTGACAGTATTTTTGATGGCAGTAAAGAGTGATGGTGCAGGCTGATTATTTCTAACTAAACTGAAATATTCCTTAAAATCGACATAGGGAGGCGATCTAAATGCAACATTATCAAACAATTTTGTTTGACTGATTCGCTCAGCGCAGGCAACTGTTTCCGGACGCGAAAAATCAAATATTATATCTGCTTTGGCATTTGGGAACATATGCATACGAACATGCAAAGCATTAAATAATAATAATTTTGTAGAGCAGACAAATAATATTCTTGCCCTATTATCATTGATATCCATTTGACAAATTCACCTAATCCCTTCTATGCCTTCATTCTCTCCTGCAAATATCACATTAGAAATTATTTGAAACATCCGCTTTTCCCTTTTTTAAGGGATTGGCTTCATATCCTTGAGAACCGGAAATCCCTTTCTATACTCTTCAACATCATCCATCAAGTTATAAGTTAATAATCCACACTCATTCGACATTGATACGGCTATATCCCCATTAGGGGTAATAACGCAACTGTCACCGGAGTAATACAGCCCACCGATATTTCCCTGACAATTTATTCCCAGAATATACACCTGATTTTCAATTGCCCGTGCCCTAAGCAAGGTTTTCCAATGTTCAGCACGTTTGGAAGGCCAACATGCAGGCACGATTATCATATGCACATCCTTTGCAACTGCCCGGAATATTTCAGGGAATCTCAAATCATAACAAATGAATGTCGAGAAGGGTATCCCCTTAAAATCAGCAACCATTACTTTCTCTCCGCCGGCAAAATACTTATCTTCCCCGGAATAGGAAAAAGGATGCATCTTAACATATTCTGATACTATTTTACCTGAAGAATCTAACAGAGTATAAACATTCTCACATTTATTGTCATGCCATCTCACCCAACCAAAACCAACAGCTATATCATTTTGTTTCGCAATATTGCTTATCCTGTCAACAGTGTAGCTGTTCTTCTCCCCTGTAACACGCGTATTCATGGAAAACCCAGTAAAGCTCATTTCAGGAAAAAATATAATGTCTGAGCCATCGTTTGCAGCAGCAGCAATAAGAGATTCAGCGTTGGCAATATTAGATTCCTTATCCTCCCAAATTATATCGAATTGCGCAAGAGCAACTTTCATTTTTATCTGTCAAAGCCTCCATCTGAATCCTCAATTGAATTCAAAAGCCTGAGGACCTGTATATCCTTATCTACCGTGCTAGGATAAGCTTTCGCATCTTTTGTACCGGCGAGGAAAGCCGCTATTTCATCGATATACATCTGCTCGCCTATCATATCAGCATAGCCTTCTTCATGCGGCTGCTTTTCCTGTTTTATATATGTAGTAGTTCCATCCGCTGCATTATATACAGTCAGACGCTCCTCATCCCATTTCCACTGAATCTGGCCATTCTGGAAATTGATAATAAGGTTTCTGGCTGGATAACGGCTCATTACATCGACAATCAGGGTACCTATGGAATCACCATAGTCGATAGTGCTTGCATAGCTGTCCTCTATATCACAGCCAATATCGCCTGTCTTACGGAAATATCCCTTAATTTCTTTTGGGAACCCAAAAACATCTGTCAGCCAGGTTAATTCATAAGGAACTATTTCTCTAGCCCCACCAGTCAACCGATTGCCTACATAAAAATCATTTACACTTTCCCATGGGTGCCAATCAGGTAAATACTGGCCACTATGGTATGAGAAATTGCACATCTTGCCCAATTTGCCAGTTTCAACGATCTTCTTTATTTCCTTAACCATAGGATGGAAAACAAATGTGCAGGAAGGCGCAACAAAAATGCCATTGCTATCGTTTTTCCTCAAGAACCACACTGGCTTCCACGAAAACAGGCTTATGGTATTTAACAGCTATATCAACACCAATTTTATGCTTATCCGGTGGCAAGGATACAATAACAGCATCAATCTTGTCAAAATCCAGCTCTGATTCATCATCCACTATATTGATACCATACTTTTCCTTGGCTTCATCACACCGATCCTGTCTTATATCATTTCCCCAGATATTCTCTGGCTTTACGCCCAGTGCCATAAGGCAACGCACACGACGCTTACCCATTGAGCCCAGGCCTTTAACATAATAACAACTCATTTATACTGTTCCTCCAGCTCCATTATTTTTTCAATACACTCAAAATCATAGATATCGTCTATCTCATAGTTCTGCCATCTTTCGATATAATATGGCAACATTTTTTCCATGTAGACAGCATGAGTTTCTTTAAACCTGTCCACCCGAACCAGATAACCTACCCCATATGGGAAATATGCCGCATCTTCTTCCTGTCTTTGATAAAAGGTTGGTACATGCTCAAAATACGGACAAATAAACCCATTTTCGTCTATTTTTTTCACAATAGACGGATGCTCCAAGTGGACCCGGCCCACAGAAATAACCCCATCAGCCTCAGGATTATCTACCGCCAGCTCGATCATCTTGTCTATATCCTGTTCTTTACGAAGAGGTGAGGTCGGTTCCAGCAGAATCAAATAGTCATATTTTTCTCCTTGTTTTTCCAGCAATTCCAGTGTATATACCAGCACATCCATCGATGATGACTTGTCCTGGGCCAGTTCCTCCGGTCTCAGTTCCGGAACCGGTGCACCCGCCATTTCACAAACATCAGCAATTTCCAGGCTATCTGTGGAAATGAACAACTTATCCAAATACTTACTATTATGAGCGGATTTAATAGTCCACTGTATCAGTGGTTTACCGTGCATTGGCCGTATATTTTTGCCAGGAAGTCCTTTGGAGCCCCCCCGAGCCGTCACAACCGCCAAAATCTTTTTTCCCTTATACATCAATTATGTATCTGCGGCGGATACATTCTCCACCTTTCTATACCTCGCTAATAGCAGATAATAATATACCATATCTACAATTAGGGTGCCGCCTTAATGCGCAATAAAAATCAGTTATATTTTCTGAAAACAGGTTTAATAACATTGCCAATAATAAAGTCATTAACATTGCCGTTTAACGAATCAGACAACACCTTCATAGCTTTCCGGGCAGCTTCCAAGGCCATATCTATCTCCTTGTCATTGTGTTCATATGCAATGGCAATATACGGCATCAAAATTCCAGCCTTTAGCATTTCCTGGCAAAATACTGTTCTATGCTCAAAGGATGGCTTTTTGTCATTACCGCAAATAACCATATTAGGTGAGCATTCAGCCCCAGTGATATAAAAATAATCTTCCAAAGAATACTCTTTGGCTAAATCACGAAGCCCGGAACAAAGCTTTTTACCCATTGCCCAAATATGATCTGTAACATTTAATTCTTTGTATACTTTTACAGTTTCAATAAATGCGCCCAGGCTGCTCATCTCTGCACCATGGGTGGTCGAGATCAGGAACACTCTTTCCTTGCCAGGTGTAAGTCCACCCAAGTCCATAATCTCTCGCTTTCCACCAAGAGCTGCTACAGAGAAGCCATTGGCCATTCCCTTGCCGTAGGTCACCAAATCTGGTTCTACACCATAATATTTGCAAGCACCTTGTAAATCCCAACGGAATCCGGTAATCATTTCATCCAAAATATACACTACACCATATTCCTTACAAAGTTTGCCAACTTCCTGCAGGAAATTATTTGTTGGCTCCTGGTCATCAACCGGCTCCATAATAAGGCAGGCAATCTGGCCCTTATACTTTTCAAATACACTCTTAACAGATGCTATATCATTGTAATTGAACTGCAGTGTTAAATCCTTAATATCCTTTGGAATACCGCCATCCATGACAGTATCACCAATAAACCAGTCATCGTAGGAGAAAAAAGAATGCTCCTTGCACCGTACGATATATTTTCTGCCAGTATATGCCCTGGCAAGCTTAGTGGCAGCCGAAGTTACCGTGGAACCATTTTTAGCAAACTTAACCATATCAATCCACGGAATAAGATCAACCATAGTCTGGGCAGCATCAACCTCAACCTTGGAAGCCTTACTTGCTGTATTTCCGTTATGAATCTGGGCAATGGCAGCATTTGAAATCCGCTCATAATCATAGCCAATAGTTACTGAGCGGCACGCCATGGCAAAATCCAAATATTTATTTCCATCAACATCCCAGGCATAAACTCCCTTTGTATGACTGAATACACGCGGAGCATTTTCTGGAAAAACCTCATCTGTTCTGCTATAAGTATGTGCACCGGCTGGAATCAGCTCATGTGCCTTTTTGCCATAAATCTCATTTTGTGTCATTTTAAGTTATCCTCACTTTCTTCAATCTCATCTATTATTGAAAGAACTCTTTTGTCCTGTTCAAACGAGTATTTGGCTTTTTCTTTCCCTGCAACCACATTCAGGAAATTCTCAATTTCACTTCTATATGCATCTTCAATGATAAATGCACTATATCCAGCTCTGTTTTCTACTGAATCATATAGAACTATATCCTTATCCAGCTTGTTGTCATAGTCATAAACCTTCAGGGAATCCGGGGTTCCATGCCAAGTTAAATAGAGCTTTTCACCTGATATTTCCATATTGCGGACAGCCTTCCGCGAAACGACATCAACAGTAATCATTCCTTTATGACCAGTCTCATGTTCTATCATAATGTGGTATATATCGGCAAAATCAATATCCAGACTGCTGTCATTTCCTTTAATCGATTTAATAGACTTTATATTGCCAAAAACATCAATCAACCATGGAAATTCGATTGCCATAAACTCGCGACAACCGTTTGTCTCTTTTTTTCCTATGAAAAAGTCCTTGTAGCTTTCCCAAGGATGCCAATCTGGTAAATATTGCCCGGCATGATACATATACGAAAGCGGGCATCCAGCAGAAGAAACGGCTTGCTTTATATATTGAATCTCTTTTCTATAAAGGAACGTCGACGACAAAAACAATTTTTTTCCTTTGGTTTGGGCCAGCTTAACATTCTCGTCATAGCCATTAGTAACTAAGTTTAACTCAGTGAAAACATGGAGATTATTCTCCAGACACTCATTTATAATTGCTGCATGTGATAACGGCGAGGTGGAAACAAATGCCATATCTGGTTGATATTCCTTACATGCCTTTTCAATCGTCTCACAAGTTACAATCCCCAATTCATCCTCAGCTTGTTTTCTGCGGGAATCTTGCATATCCACACCAATTATTTTTATAGTTTTGTCTAAATCATGTAGCAATCTGGCTCTTCGTCTTCCCATTGAGCCAAGACCGACGACAATCGCATTCATAATACTCAACCTTTCTTCGTCTATGATACAATATAAAAATTCTTTTTCAAGTCTATCGTGCCATTTGTAACGATTTCAACTATCTTTTTCGCAATTTTCTCCGCTGCGGTACCATCACCATACGGGCTGATCACACTTTTACAAATGATTTTATGTTCATCAGATAATGCTTGTCTGATTGCATTCACAATGCTGTTTTTATCTACATCAGAGTTAATAATGCTTACGGACTGCAGTCTTCCCCGTTGTCTATCTCCAATATTTACCGTTGGCACACGAAAAGCCGGCGTTTCTATTATACCACTGGAAGAGTTACCCAGCACCAACTCAGCATACTTCATCAATGACAAATACCGTCTCACTCCGAGGGAAGTATATACATGAAGATTATCTATCTGCTTTTCGGCTTCATCCAGCAACTCATTTATCCTGGCCCCGCCCTGGTCGGCATTGGATTTGGTTACAATGAACTGTAACTCTGGAAATGCCTTAATCGCCGCAAGAAAAGCCTTTATTAGCTCATCAACATTGCCATTATCCATAGTCACTGGGTGATAGGTACAAAGAGCATATTTACAATCACCCAAGCCGATACTTTGCAGTGCCTCAGTTTTGGTCATATCAGCAACATGCAAAATATTATCTATGCTGGTAGACCCATAGTTAAACACCCTATCAGGTGATTCACCCAGCTGCATTACCCGCTTGCGGCTATCCTCATTAGTCACAAAATGTAGATAACTCATTTTGGTAATAGAGTGCCTAATCCACTCATCCAATGCTCCCTCTGTAGTATCACCGCCACAGAGATGGAAAATCGGTGTCCTCGTATTTCCAGCCGCAATAGCAACAGTCAGGGTTTCATATCTGTCACCAAGCAGAAGAACCGCTTTATATTGTTCTTTGACGAATAACTCAGTAAATTTTACCAATACCTCAGCCTGATTTTGGGAAATATCCAATTCTGTATCAGATTCAACCGAAATAGGTAATTTACAATCAACTCTTTCATCAATCTCATTTAAAGTCATTCCATATTTTTCACTAAGATGAGTTCCGGTGACAATTAAATCGACCTTAAAATCTGCGGTTTCCTGTTTTCGTAATTCTTTTATTACTGGCGACAGAAGGCCATACTCGGCCCTTGTTGCAGTGACAACAGCTATTTTCTTCATAACTCTATCAGTTCATCCTCTGCAAAATCCCGTTTAGCTTTTTGCCCTAAAACCTCATTCCAACGCATTGGATTGATTCCTGTTCCCGGCCGTTTGGTCGTCAAATTTTCCTCAGAAAAAATTTCACCGGCCCTTATGTCCTTGGCTGCAATAATGCTCTTTCTGACCACAGCTATATTGGCCATTTCGGATGGTGACGGTACTTTATTGCCATCTCCCATAGCCTTCTCCACATTTCTAATGGCAGAAACCATTGCCTTTAACTCATCTGGCTCCAAGCTGGCCTTATGATCAGGTCCATCCATATTCCTGTCAAGGGTAAAATGCTTTTCAATTACGGTTGCCCCCATGGCCACAGCCGCAATAGGGACTTCTATTCCCTGCGTATGGTCAGAATAGCCTACCGCACAGCCACATTCCTTTTCAAGCGTCAGCATAGCCCTAAGATTAACATCATCCATCGGAGTTGGATAATTAGTGGTACAATGGAGCAGCGTGATTTTTCCTGCGCCATGTTTCTTCAAAACATCAATGGCCCCTTTAACCTCATCAATATTACTCATTCCCGTAGAAAGAATAACCTCTTTTCCAGTCTTGGCAATATCCACCAGATAAGGATAATTGGTAATTTCCCCAGACGGGATTTTCCATATATCCTGCAAATCATCCAAGAAATGAATACTTTCGCTTTCAAACGGAGTAGACAAGAATTTAATACCTATCTTTTTACAATACTCCGCCAACTCCACATATTCGCCCCAACTCAGTGTCAACTTGCTGAGCATTGCTTCCTGTGATTCTTCCCGGCCCAGATTATCCTTTTGATATTCCGCCATTGTCGCATATTTCGAAGCCAGCTTTTGTGGATTAAAGGTCTGAAACTTCACAATATCCGCTCCGCTTCTTTTAGCCTCATCTATCAGCCTTTTGGCAATATTTATATCTCCATTATGATTAACGCCAGCCTCGGCAATAATCAACACCTTTTGCATAACCTTCATCCTTATCTGATAGTTGCCCCTGCCGGAATTACAGTATTTGGCTCCACTTTTCGGCACTGAATAACAGTGGCATTCGCCCCGATAAAAGCTCCTTCGCCAATCTCCACCTGTCCGCACAACACAGCTCCTACAGCCACATGGGCAAAATCCCCCACTACACACTCATGCTCCACAAGTGCTTTAGTATTAATGATGGTCATTTTCCCAATTTTTGCTTCGGCATTTACTATGGCACCCTTGCCCACGAAAGTACCTTCGCCAATGAGTGCTGTGGCAGAAACAATAGCAGATGGATCAACGATAACAGGTAACTCAAAACCTATTTCTTTCAGTTTACTATAAAGCTGCTGCCGAATAGCTCCCCGTCCCATATAGCCAATACCAATAACAGCATTTTTTACACCGCGGTCAAAAATGGCCTGCAGCTTGTCATCAGTGCCCAAATATGCATACTGGGAAGTTGCTGCCTGCATATCTGTATAACCAACAATATGATATTTTTCTTCCCGTTCAAGACAGTCAGCCACGCTTTTGGCATGACCGCCAAAGCCAACCAGCACAATATCTTCCATAATCATTTATCAGAAATAATATTTAATTTCTGCTCCATTCGTTTCATTTCCTCAAACTCACCCATATCCAGGAAGGAATCCTCACTTATAGGGTAAGTGCCAACCTTGCCCCCCTGTTTCATCACCTTTTCCACCAAATGCGTCATGTGGAACATGGTAGCATCCGGTATCAAGTCAATGGTTTCAGGGTTGATGATATACATACCTGTATTAATGAAATAGGATAGGGTAGGTTTTTCTTCCATAGAGAGTAACTCGCCGTTCTCCCCGGAATTCACCACACCATAGGGCACTGTGATATTCTTCAGGGCAACTACCATTGTAATATCATTCCCGCACTTAATATGATGTTCATAGATATCCGAGTAATCTGCCCGAATAAGTGCATCACAATTGGTAACAAATAGTGGTCTGTCAAACTTATCTTCAATCAACTTGATGCTGCCACCAGTTCCTAATGGCTTATCCTCCTCCACGAATTTTATGCCGTAGTTTGGTGCCAAATCATTGAAATAGGATCGAAGCATTCCCTTTTTATAATTAACCGTCATATAGTATTTGTCAATACCATATTCCACGTAACAATCAATGATTCGCTCCACTATAGGGGTGTCTCCAATAGGAATAAGGGGCTTAGGCAATATTTTGGTATATGGATAAAGCCGAGTACCTTTACCGCCAGCCATTATGACCACCGGAACACCTTTTAGCCTCTTTTTCCTGTTTTTTATGTTACTTACTTCTCGTGACAGCGCAATATCAACAATTTTATTATCATCATCCACAATGGGAACGGCGGTAATGCTTTCCTTAATCAATACCGCCTTTGCATTGGCTGCATCACGTTCGGACAAATATATAGGCGTTTTGTACATAACTTTTTCTGCCGGAGCATTCACTTCACCGCCCTTTAATATCCAACGACGAATATCTCCATCTGTTATACAGCCAACCAGTCTATTTATTTCATCAACAATAAATACCAATCCAGCATCGTGGGCATGACTATCTATCATTGCCATGGCCTCAACTACAGACAATGGCAATTTTGCTAAAAACTCCTGCATTCGCTCCTTATCCATGAGCAAAATCACCTAACACTTTCTTTACCTGCTCGACCACATACTCAATTTCCGCTTTGGTTATTTGGGTACTGGACGGCAAATTTAAGATCCTCTTAGCATAATACGGTGCTTTTTCTAGCTCGTAGGTTACCTCATTCTTATATGGTATCTGCTCATTAATAAGCCCCCATATAGCTCTAGTCTGAATCCCACATTTTTCCAACGCCGTAATGATATCCCGCATAGAGTTTTTCACCTTATCACGATTTATTTCCAGAGAATAGAACCACATATTTGAATCAATATCATCGCGGAATCCTACCATTTTACCAAACTCGAAACTATCAAACAATTCACAGTATAGCTGAAAATTAGCCTGCTTACGGCGGATAAACTCTGGCAGTTCTTCCATCTGAGCCACCCCCAAGGCGGCTTGAAGATTAGTCATGCGATAGTTATAACCAACCTCGTTATGAATGTAATAATGCACATCATTTTTTGCCTGTGTGGATAAATAACGAAGATGGTCTACCACTTTGGTGTTATTGGCCGTAACCGCACCACCGCCACCAGTGGTAATAATCTTATTCCCATTGAAGGAGTAGCAGCCAAAATCACCAATAGTACCAGCATATTGCCCCGCCAATGGACCAGCTGTAAATTTACTACCCAAGGCCTCGGTAGCATCCTCAACTACTTTGAGGTTATACTTTTGAGCAATATCCATAATGGCCACCATATCCGCCATATTGCCAAATATGTGAACCACGACTACAGCCTTAACTGGCTGATTATTATAACGAAGCTGATTTCCATCAAAGCTGCACTCATTTTCACAAAATGCCTGTAATTTTACTGGAGACATACAAAAACTGTCATCACAATCGATAAATACAGGAGTAGCAAACTGATACTTTACCGGATTTACCGCTGCAATAAAGGTAAGTGGCGGAACCAAAACCACATCGCCTGGCCGTACACCAGCCTCCACCATTGAAAGATGCAGCGCAGCGGTACCGCTCTGACAAGCTGCCACATTATCTGTATGTAAAAAACCTGCCAGCTTTTCCTCTAGCTTGGTAATATAGGCACCACCAGTGGATACCCACCCCTGATCAATGGCATCATCTACATATTTCCGTTCATTACCTTCAAAATTCGGTATAGATAAAGGTATAAATCTGCTCACATTCACATCTCCTTCGTTTTTTGCCTTCCCCTCTGGGGAAGGTGGCAGCCGCTATGCTGACGGATGAGGTTAATCCCCCGAAGGGCGGATGAGGTCTACATCTTACTATCCAGTGACTTCCCCGTCTCAATATGCTCAAAATTCGGTAAATACTCCGCTATAATCTTTACCACTTCTTCTTTAGTGGTACTTTCTTTATCAAACACAGCGGTCAGCTTGTCAAACAAAGCCTTCACCTTTGCTTTATCAGGTATTTCTTTACCAGTAACCACACCCAATGATTTCAGCCGTGCTAAGTCTACAGTCTCGCTTTCGGTATAAAATTCCTCATATGCCTTTTCACCGGAGGTATTGGAACCAGAATAATGAACTGGATATTGCTTGCTGCCTTTTCTCAATTCGGCCGCTTTTTCGATAGCCTCTTCATCACTATCGCATTCCAGCACTTCATAGCCATGTTCTTCCAAAAGGGTTGTTGCAATCTTATCAAAGGTCATCATTTGGGCCTCTTCAAGACGTGGGAAGAAAATTTCCCGATTGTTGCCCAACATGCAGGACAGCATACAAATCTGTCCGCTTTCCTCCGGCGATACAAAATACCGCTTTACATCAGATGGTGCACTTATTGGCTGTAGCTTCTGCAATCTGGCAATGAAGCCAGCTGGAAGAGACCCATTGGAAAAGGCCACATTGGCAAAACGGGCCGTCTTTACCGGGAACTTATCGGAGTATGCGAAAATAACATCCTCCATGATACGTTTGCTGGCTCCCATGATATTTGCCGGATTAGCTGCCTTATCTGTCGACACGCAAAAAAATTCCTCTGGAGGTAGCTCCGCCAGTAAATCTAAGAGTTTCTTGGCCTGCAAAACATTATTTTGCAAGAGGGCCTCAACGGAATAAATATCTTTTTCCGAGCGAACATGCTTATGAGCGGAAAAGTTTGCCACAATATCAAAGCCCCCTCGAATTCTGAACATTTTTTCAAACACAGTAGAAGCAAAGTTCATTGGATAGGGAACATAGTCTTTTGGCACATACATACCTTTAGTGGAACGCAAATCACGTGTCAGCTCAGCTAGGCCGTTTTCGTTTATATCCACCACAACAAGAGTCGCAGGCTTAAACGGCAAAATAGCCTTAATAAATGATGAACCAATAGAACCAGCTCCACCAATAACCAAAACCGTTTTTCCAGCTATTTTTTTACTTAACTGCACTTTATTTACCTCGATATCCCCAAGGAACATGCTTTGCTCCCGCTTGATAACGTATTTATTAATAAATGCATCTAAATTAAACATGTTATATCATCCTAATACAATAATCTTGATAGATATTATGCTTTTCCTTCTATCTTGTCAAAATATTCCATATAACGGAGCTGATCCTGAATTGTCTTCTTTTTACCATCATCAATTTCATTTATAAAGGAATCAACCTCCTTATAAAAGCCTGGTTTATAATCCAAGTCTATCTTGTCATCAATCTCAACAGGATTAACAACTACAGAACCCAATTCCTGAATGGACAATTTCTCCATAGGGCTAAAATACAATCTATGTTTGCTAGTTAATATTTCAACTACCCAACGGCCCGGAGCTGCCCAGTTAGCCTGATAACTAAAAAGTGCCTTATTCTTGGTCATTCCGGCACCGGAATAAACACAGCCTTTTGGGTGCCAATATAAGCCACCAGTAATAAAGCTGGCCATTTTTTCAGGCTCACCTCCTAAGAAAAAAGCCAAATCCACTACATGCGTAGAATTTGCCAAAAACCATTCTTCTTTCACTTCGGCCGGGGTAGGCAATGACTCAATTTCATGACTCCACTCGGTAAATTCAAAATTGAATGATTGTACTCCACCATCCTCCTGTATAATATCTATAGCTTTAGTAGTTGAAGCATAAAATCTTCTGTTATATGCCACATATACCTTGGCATTATATTTTTCTGCATTCTGACATATCTTGGTAATCTCTGCCTTATTCATACCAGCTGGTTTTTCTGTGAAAATTTTTTTTATGCCATGCTCAAGCAAAGAACAAGTATTGGTACAAAGATTCAAAACATCAGTGGCAACAATGGCATAATCATATTTTTTTCCAGTATTTGCCAAATAATTATCGATACCACCGCCAAAGGCTGTGACAGCATGTTTTTCCCCAAACTTCTTTGCCTTATCTTCATTTCTTCCCACAACGTCGGGCTCTATACCAATAGCATGAAGTACCTTGCAATACTCTCCTGCTATTCCTCCTGTGCCTACAATCAGAACTTGTTTTAAGTTATTGGACATGAATTACTCTCCCATCCATTTTTGTTAAAGAATTTAATAAGCGGCTCAATAAACTCCAAATGAAGTCTACTTGATACATCGTACTTGGCCAAACGTGATTCTCCGGTCAATAAAATATCTTCCATTACAAACTGCGTCATCTGACTCTGATATGGCATAACAAAATCTCTTTCTATAAGATCGTACTCGCCACTCTTTGTCATGCACACCAGCTTTTGGTTTTCTTCAAATACTATGTACTGCCCAATATCAGTGGAAATTGTCATTACACTCGGAACATGAGTCTCTTTCATGCAGGTAATGGAAAAATATGAACATTTCCCGCTATGCCCTGATATGGTACCATAAACTTCTTTGAATCCCTTACGTTTGCTATCAGCTATCTGTGGCAGAAGACTCAACTTATCAATCTTTGTCGCACTACTGCCGGATAAAAACTCAATCAAATCGATTTCGTGGATAGCATTGCAGCCCAATCCCCACTCACCGCCTGATATGTTAACTCGCATTTCCTTGGCAGATTCCAACTCTTTCTTTAAATCCTGATAGCAATTCATCTGTCGTCTGGCACAATTCACCCAGGCCTTTATACGGAGTTCATTTAGCTTACTGGCAACATGCTCATAATCTTCAACCTTCTGGAATAACACTTTTTCGAATAAAATATTCTTAACAGTACAGTGTTCAATAAGCTGGTCAAACATTTCCCTCCGACCATTGGCAGTCATAGCAAATAAAGCGAAATCTATTGTTTGTGGCAAATCTTTGAAGGCTTTGACCATAGTTAGTTTTTTATTATTGTATGTATTCTCCCACTCAAAACCTTCCAAAGCATGCCCATTAATATCATAACAACACACATCAAGATCTAATGTAGAATTTAATATAGACGAAAGATGTCTTCTTCCAAGAGCACCTACACCGATTATTACAACATTATACATTGTGTTCCTCCAATACTAAACAACTTTAGTTCAAAGTATCATAGTTAAATTATAACACCCAAAGGTACTTACTTGAAAATCCTCTGCCATAATCTGCAACATCACAAATTTAGAGGACATTTATTATGTGGAGTACATTATTTTTTCCAGAATGATAAGAATTCCTCCCTATCTTTTGGGATAAAAATTTTGTTATTGAAGCGTTTACTTAGTGCTTTACAATAATCAACCACGACTTGCTCTATTGGTAAATCAACCATGTCATATAGCAATATAATCATATTTTTGCCAGCCGATTTTACAACAGAATTATGCAGACAGGTCGAACTGGAAAAAAAAGACATCAAAACACTATCCTCAACTTTAGAATTTAGAGCCATAATTTCCCACGGAACTCTATACTGTGGCATTATATTAACATTAGGCATAGCCGCAAAAAATGATAACGCCTCTGAAGAAGCTCTTGGATGCATTTTAACCCAAATATTTTTTTCTCCTACAGATTTTAATATTTCCAATGTAATCTGCTTCCATCTTTCATAAACATCTTCTTCAACTTTGTGCCTTCGATATGAATTATGAAATATCAATTTTGTAAGGAAGGAGGCATTTCTTAAATACTTTGGCATTGGACTAGAAACACCCTGATCAAAAAAAACAATATTCCCACTAAAATCTACATTTTTTGTATCATCATACTCAAAAATCTGATTGACAATGTTTACAAAAGTGATATCTTCTTTGTCTATTGCTGGAACTTTTTTAGTCACAGCCGTAAACTGCAACAAATCAGGCTCATAAACCTCGCAAGAATCAATTTTAGTATTTTCCCCAACATTTCCGGCGCAATAAGCCCCTACGCCCTCATCAAGCTGAACAATCTTACAGGATGGATTAATCTCATCTAAAAATAAACGCACATGTTTTGTGATTTTTTTCCCACCGTAGCCAAAAAATGCATCATACTCTGACATAGTCAGCTTGGAGAAATCATTAACTAAAACACTTAGCCATCCCTTGTCTTTACTGAAAACAGTTTTTATACGACTCCAGACAAAAAAGAAGCTATTCACTAAAGCATCTCCGGAGGTTATATTTGTTTTGCCATCGCTAATACCGCGTAAATATGCGTGTATAGTCTTTTCTTCTATATTGGATTTTACAAAACAAACATTCCTGAATATATTGGTTTGTTTAATACGGTCTGCCAATGCAGCCTCTTCTCCATGATAATTATCTACAATTATATCTGCAATATCATCCTTATAGATGTTATATTTTAAATTCAAAGCCGTCAAAAGCTGCAATTCCGTTGTACACACAAAAAGAAGTTTCATTTAAATCTCCTTTATTTCCAATAATATCCTTTTATTATTTCAACAATGCCCCCAAGGCACTATTTACACTTTCATCTATCTCATCTAACAATTCAAACCGCCGGCGGTATACTGCCCGTTTTCTGGTAGGTACTTCCTCCATGGTTTTCCGGGTTTCCACTAACGGCAGGATATCAAAGCGCTTATCCTCGGTGGGATGTCCTCCGGCTTCTGCCCAAAAATCGCTAAAGGATGTCTTCAGCTTCCGATCCATCCTTACATGGTTATTGGCATAATAACCATAATTAGTTACAGCATAAATTCGCTTTAACCCCAAGCCCCGGGCCACCGCCTGGGCAATATAAAGAATAAGATTTTTCGTGCGATAGCTATGACACCGCTTGGTTATTTTTTTGATAACCTCCTTGGCATCGTCCATATTCGGACCTTGCATAGCCCCAATCCACATGGACCAGTTCCCGGCCTTATCCGGAGCAATCCAAAAAATCATCTGGTACAGCGGTTCCTCATCCAGGCGCAACATCACAGATAAAATGCCTTCCTTCCGCTGTCCCGGCTCATAGAAAAGCGATGCCCAAAATCGTTTGCCATCTACATCGCCGCCTTCCCAAAGCGGGATATCCTTTTCCCGATAAATGTCCAACAACACCTCTGGTTTTAGCGTTTCAGCTAAATAATCCATATGCTTTGTTACAATCTCAGCCCGCTCCTCAAAGGTGGACTTGTTATAAAAAAAAGCCCGGGTAGGCTGTTCATAAACAAAGGGGTACAGCTTCTGTACCTCAGTCAGCAACGGTGTACTGGTAAAATGCCGCTGTAGCTTGTCCAATTTCCCCCGCAAAAAAACTGACCGCAGCACAAATACATAATACCGTCTGGCCTCTCTGGTCTTTCTTATATCGTAAATCTGCTTTCCTAAAGCAGTATAGCTTTGCAATTTATTGTCACTCACTAATTATCAGCTCTTTTCCTTGTCAGCGGTACCAATCCCCTTCCCCAGATAGTACAGCTTGGAATATTTCATAAACACGCTTATCCCATGCCCTACCGTCAGGAAGCAACCAGTCAGTCCATCCAGAAAGGCTCGCTGGACAAAAAAGATTTTAAACATACCAAACAACGGGTGAAATATAATATCCAAAATACCGGCCCGCTTGCCCGCATCAAACTTTTTTCTGGCCCCCAAAGTGGTATAGTTATTCAGCTTCCGCAGATACTGTTCCCAGGACACATAGGTATAATGCAGCAAATATGCCGACTTAGGCATTTTTTTCACCGGATAATTATAGTGTATTTCCTCATGAACATACCCCGTTACATAGGAGCCATCCTTGGGAATAAGATGAATACCGTAATCCGGAAACCAGCCACTGTATCTTACTACTTTACCGCAGAAATGATTTAACCGGGCATTATAATAAACAAACTTTTCCTCACTATTTATGGCCTTGAGGATTTCCTCCTTCAATGGCTCAGTAACCCGTTCATCCGCATCCAACAGGTAAATCCATGGGTGGCTGGCCTGCTCAATGCCAAAGGTTTTTTGCTGACCCCAATTGCCATCCATAGAATGCTGGATAACCCTGGCCCCCAGTTCTTCAGCAATCCTTGCCGTGGTATCCGTGCTAAAATCATCTATAACCAGTATTTCATCAGCGAACAAGACACTTTTTATGCAGTCGCTGATATTTTTTTCTTCATTTTTTGCCAAAATCAAAACCGTAAGCTTGGCCATTGTTGCACATCCTAGCTGAGCTGTTTCTTCAGCTCAATTATAGTTTTTATATCCTGACGGAATTTTTCCATCAATCTGTCATAGGAAAGTGCCGCCAACCGCTTTTTTCTTCCATCAGCCAGTTGGGCCAGTTTATCCTGGTCATTTAACACATTTTTTATAATAGTAGCTATTGCTTCAGGCGATTTATCCTTTAACAGTACACCGGCCTCGCCCAGTGTCTCCGGCACAGCAGAGCAGGCATAGGCAAATACCGGTTTGTCGAAAATCATCCCCTCCACCAATGGCACGCAGAATCCTTCATGCTCACTAAGGGACAGAACTGCATCAGTAATCCGATACCAGGTACACAATTCCTCATTGGATATCTGGCCGGTAAAAATCACCTGTTCAACCAATCCAAGACTCTCCACCATTCGATGGAGCTTCTTGGCGTAACTGCTCTTGATATTTCCCGCCAGTACCAACCGAATAACTGGCGAGATATGTTCCTTATACCAATGGACTGCCACTATAGCTTCATCTAGCTTTTTGTGTGGCACCCCACGTCCCACCATCAGCAGTGTTGGCACATCATCCTGATACTTATCCAGCAGAGAAGCTACTGGTTCATACTGAGTGTATTTTCCCGGCTCCACCACAATGGACATTACAGCCGTACGTTCCATTCCCAGATCAACCAGCTCCTTACGGGAATACTCAGAAGCTCCCCAGGCAAAAAAGCTGTTGGCAGCAATTTTTTTTAATTCCCGCCGGCCCTTTATACACTTCCACCAGGATCCCCAGGCATTACCGAAGAAAAATTTGGCAGGAGTAATATTGTGATAATACAGCACGATTTTTTGAGGATAATTATACACCCACTTGTTAAAGGAGGTGCCGGTAGTCATATGATATATGATGATATCTTCCGCTGTGGCCGAAAAAGCCTCCATGGATTTTACCTGATCTGTCAAGCGACTGTCCACCTTGTGGGCAAACATCGCCGTATCGTATCCCAGCTCCTTAAGCATGGAATCCATATTCAGAAGCTGTCTACTGGCCGCATCATCCTTTGTAATCGCGTGAGCAATCTGCACAAACTTCATTATATCCTCGTCCTTTATTTATTTTTCATACCATATATAAGGGCCTTATAAAGATTACCCCCATTATACCGTATCCCTATTACTCCGGCTGCCTCAGCACATTCCACATCCCTGGCCCCATCACCAATAAGGTAAGACGCCTTCAGGTCAATATCATGATCCCGCTGGGCCTGAAGCAGCATACCGGCCTTTGGCTTGCGGCAATCGCATTCTATGGCGTATTCCTTTACCTTGCCAGTAGGATGGTGGGGACAATAATAAATACCGTCAAGATGGGCTCCATGCTTGGCCAAATCGGCGTTCATCCACTCATAAAGCTTCATAATGTCACTTTCCGGATAATACCCCCGGGCAACGCCGCTCTGATTAGTAATGACAATGACCAGATAACCATTGTCATTACAATACCTTATGGCGTCAATGGCTCCATCTATCCATTTAAAGTCTTCTATTTTGTGCAGGTAATGGACCTCCTCGTTTAAGGTGCCATCCCGATCAAAAAATACCGCCCTATTCATGGTCATACCTATTTGCCATACTTAAAATAGCCGCCCTCATCCAGGAAGTCACAATATTCCTTTACGGCATCGTACATATCATAGAAGCCCTGGTCGTAGCCGGCCTCCAGCAACTTGGTGGTATCAGATTCAGTATAGTTTTGATACTTGCCCTTTAACACCTCTGGGAAATCACGGTACTCAATTTTACCTTTGCCTAATGCCTTGATTACGCTGTCAGCCACCTCATTGTAGGTATGGGCCTTGCCTGTACCGCAGTTATAGATTCCGCTGGGGCCCTTGTGCTGCCAGAACCACAAATTTACCTTTACCACGTCCTTTACGTAAATAAAGTCACGCTTCTGACCGCCATTTGGCACGTCAGTACCATCACTGAACTTGCCCCATCCTTCAAAAAGACGGCATACTCCATCCTTCTTCACCTGATGATACAGCTGATAGAAAATAGAGGCCATATTGCCCTTGTGGTGCTCCTGAGGACCATATACGTTGAAATATTTGAGACCCACAATCTGGCTCTGAGTATCAGAAATCACCTGACGAACATAGCGGTCAAATAACAGCTTGGAGTAGGCGTAAGGATTCAGGGCATCCTCGCACTCATTTCCCTCCCGGAAGCCATGCTCCCCCGCTCCGTAGGTGGAGGCAGAGGAGGCATAAAGGAAGGGGATCCGATGCTCCATGCAGAAATGAAGCACTGCCTTGGAATACTCGTAGTTGGCCTTCATCATGTAGTTTACATCGTACTCCATGGTATCGGAGCAAGCTCCCTCATGGAATACCACGTCCACATCCACACCGTCAAATTCCTTGCGTTGGATAGCAGCGAGGAAATCATCCTTGTGCATATAATCAATGAACTGCAGCCCCCGCAGGTTCCGGTAGGACTGACTCTGCTCCTTACGATTGTTCAAATCATCCACAATAAGGATATCACTGCGCCCCTGACGGTTCAGCTCCTTTACGATATTGCTGCCAATAAACCCGGCACCACCGGTTACAATAATCATGGGTTATTTTTCCTCCTCAGCCCTGATGCTCTGCAAAAGTACATTTTCCAATTCATCCTTGCTCACCGCATAGGTCCCCAGCTTGGCCACCACTACGCTGGCTGCCAGATTTGCCAAATAAGCTGCCTCCCGGGGAATAAGTCCGCCGGCAATACCCAGAGCAAATACGGCAATTACCGTATCACCGGCACCGGATACATCAAAAACCTCCTGAGACTTGGTCGGGATATGAACGGCATCGGTTGGACTCACCATTGACATACCGCATTCAGAACGGGTGGCCAGTACATTCTTGATTTTAAACCTGCTCATAATGTAGGTAGCAGCCTGCTGTACTGCCTCATCCCGGTTCTTAATCGGTTTTTCCAAAATTTCATTGATTTCCTTTACATTTGGGGTGATAAAATCCGCGTTGGTGTATTTCTGCCATTCCCGGCCCTTCGGATCCACCAGTACAGGAATATTGGCATTATTGCACATTTCAATAATACTGGTGCACACCTCCGGCGTACAGGCTCCCTTGCCGTAATCGGAGATAATAACAGCATCGAATTCCTCCAATGCCTGCTCCACATAATTTAACAGACGATTGGCATACAGTGGCTTCACCGGCTCCGTATCCTCAAAATCAAGGCGCAGCATCTGCTGATGGCCGCCAATTACCCTCAGCTTGGTGGTAGTCGGTTCCTCACGATAAATAATCCCCTTGTAATCAATCCCCCGGGATATAAATTTATCCACCAGGGTCTGACAGTGATAATCATCCCCCACAAATCCGGCAATAGATGTCTTACACCCCAGCAGGGCCAGGTTGTGGGCTACGTTGGCGGCACCGCCCATGGTATCCTTGGTCTCCACCACCCGAGTAATGGGAACCGGAGCCTCCGGGGATATCCTGGTTACCTCGCCATAGTAATACTTATCCAGCATTACATCCCCCACCACCAAAAGATGTACCTTGGACATGCCTGAGGTCACAAATTCCTTTAATCTATCCTTGCTTGCGGTCATGATACTATTTCCTCCTTACTACCCTTTTGCTACATCTATCACACGGCACTGGTAAGCACCGTATTCTCTAGGCACGTTTCCGGCCTGAGCTTCGTATTTTTCCAGCAGCTCCCACACGTATTTCATCACTATATCAACGGTAATATGCTTCATGCAGGCCAGATTTTGCTCCCCCTCATGTGGACATCGATGAATGCCACATGGATGACATGGCTCCGGGCTCTTTATAAGCACATCCTTGGCATCATAGGGATAAAAGCCCGGCACCGGGGAGGCCCCAAACATGGTTACAATCGGCACATTTTGGGATACCCCCACATGCATGGGCCCGGAGTCGGTGGTCAGCATCAGGGCGCATTTTTTCAGCATGGCCCCCAATTCCCCCAGGGACAATTTGCCGGTAAATACCTTGATAAGCTTACTGTCCCTATGCTTCATAAGGCTGATACAGCTCTGGACTATTTCATCATCCATTGGCCCACCAAAGAAGGCTACGCCATAGCCCCTGTCAATAAGCGTATCACCGCATTGGGCAAAATAGCTGTCCAGCCACCGCTTGGTAATCCAGCTGGCCCCAATATTGAAGGCCACCACCCTGACTCCCGGAGGAAAGCTGTCCTGCCAAAGCTGCTCTGCCCTGGCTGTAGTCTGCTCATCGATCCACATTTCCAGGCCCCCATCATCGATTTTATCTATGTTCAGGGTTTCCTTTAACAGGTTTAGATGAGCGTGAACCTGATGCTCCCAGCCCGGTACATATTTATATGGGGGAAGCAAATGCAGAGGCCCCCAACCGATGTGATGAGCTATGGAGGGATTATTTCTCACCTCGGTAAACCACAGGGAAAAGACGGGCTTGCTGTAGCCTACGATGGTCTTAGCCCCGCTAAAGGCCGCTATGGCCGAGGCCCGTTCGTTCCGGTGGAGGTTTATCACCAAATCGTATTTTTTCTCACGGACTCTGCCAATGAATTTTATTAAGGCCGGCAGTGAATTATCGGCCCCCTTTTTGTCTATCAATAAGCATTCATTAATCCACTTATTATTAATCACCAAATCCGCCAGCTTTTTATCCGCCAACAGGGTTATTCGTGACTGGGGATAATTGGACCTCATGGTTCTCAATACCGGTGTAGTCAGCATTAAATCCCCAATGTGCATGAGATTAATGACCAGAATATTGTCGTAGCTTTTCATATAAGTCCTTTGCCTTAATTTTTTTTATGCAAACATTATCCTTACACTCGCCCTTTCCCCAGCACGGAGAACACGCCTCATTAGTGTAGATATAACAACTGTTTTCATTTCGTGGCCCCCACACTATGGGATCCGTTGGACCAAAAACAGCTATTGTTGGACAATTCACAGCCTGGGCTATGTGCATTGGACCAGTATCTACAGTAGCCATTCCAGCAGCATTTTTTATAAATACTGCCAATTCCTGTAAGTTAAATGTGCCGGCAAAAACATGAGTCTCAGATAACTGTACGGCCTGAGCATAACCAATAAGCTCTGTTTTCTCCCTTGTGCCTCCAATAAAATACACCGGATAGGTGTTTTTAAGCTCCTTAATAAGATATGAAACTATATTAATGGGCATATTTTTACGCTCATAACTTCCTATGGGGCATACTACATAATACTTGCTTTTTTTTATACCATAATTTTTATATTTTTCTTCCATGGATAAAATTGCCTCAGCGGTCGGCTCCAGCTTTATGGAGGTGTCCTCCGTGGAAAAACCAAAGGGCTTCAGTATTTCCAAGTGATTTTCCGTTTCATGCTTGATGCCCTCCCTTATATGGCTGACAGCCCAGGTCAAAAAGAAGCTGGCGTGCTGAGCGTCATAGCCTAATCTATATGGAATCCGGGCCAGCCAGGCTACCACAGCACCACGAAGGGCAAAATTCATACAAATGGCCAAATCAAATTTGTATTTTTTAAGGCTTTTGGCCATTTGCCACATCCCGGACAAGCCCTTGTGTCTTCCCCGCTTGTCATAGACCAGGGTTTTATCCACGTAGGGGTTCATTTTGGCCACGGCTTCGGTAAAGGGAACCGTCAGCATGGTAAGCTCCGCCTCTGGCCACCTGGCCTTCACCGCCCGGGTAACCGGCGTAGCCAAAATCACATCGCCAATAAAGGCTAAATCTATTATTAGTATTCTTTTAATTTTTAACTTATTTATATCCATATTGACCTTTCAGATAGGTATACCCCCCTCAGTCTGCAGGGCAGACAGTTTCCTCAAGAGAGCCAAAATTCACAATAGATTCTTTAGCTTGTTTTCCACTTCCTTCGGGTGAATTACCGATAAGCATTCCAGTCCCTTAGGACAAGCCCGTTTCCAGCAATATTTGCATGGACGATTGGCCTCAATGGCATTTTCCAGCTGCCCATATGGACCATTACGGTTGGCATCAGTAGGACCCATCACCATTACCGTTGGCCTTCCGAGGCCTGCGGAAAGGTGAACCGGACCGGTATCGCCACCAATTACTGCCTGAGACTGTTGAATAATATAGGCCAGCTGCTTTAACGAGGTCTTGCCAACCAAATTAATTGGTGGGATTTCTGCTGCTGCTTCAATATCTGCCGCCAAGGTGCTGTCCAAAACACCACCACCGATAATAACCGGAATAATTTTCATACCATAAAGCCAGTCAGACAGCTGGGCATAGTATCTGGTTGGCCACCGCTTGTTAGGCCAGTTGGCTCCCACAGCCAGCACTACATAGGGATTCTCCATACGGGCTCCCGCCTGCTGCATGGCTCCTTCAGCCCCTATACGGTCACGCTCTGTGATTTCCATGGGAAATACCACATTTTTCACTTTACATCCCAAAGCCCTGGCCACGTCCAGGTAACGCTCCACAATGTGACCATTGGAATTAGGACCAGCTACCGGACGACTAATTTTGTGGGACATTTCCCGCATGTTGCAGGTGCCAAGACGAAGACGGGCCTTGGCATTCCACACAATTGCTGCGGACTTAAAGAGGCCCTGTAAATCCAAGGAAGCATCATAACGCTCTGCCCTGATTATCTTGGAAAATGGTCCGTAATTTTTCAAAAAGCCCTTAAAGGACTTAAATTTCTTCTTTTCAAAAACAATTATCTTGTCTATATACGGGTTGTCCTTTAATAAGTCGTAAGCCGGCGGCTCCACTACCCAGGTGATTTTTGCATCCGGATAGGTTTCCTTGATGGCGTATGAAACAGGCAGGGCATGAATCACATCCCCAATGGCACTAAGCTTTACTACAAGAACACTTTTTATATTAGCCATTGCTGTCACCTGCCTGAATTTTCTTAATAATATTGGTGGTAGACCGGCCCTCCACCAGGGACACCAGCTCCACCTCGCCCCCATATGCCTTGACGATTCGGCCCTCTGGCAGGGTTTCCAGGGTATAATCCCCACCCTTAACATAAACATCGGGATGGACCTTGGTAATAAGCTCCTCCGCCGTTGGCTCGTCAAATATTACCACATAATCAACACAGGCCAGGGCATCGGCCACCTCCGCCCGGTCCGCCTCGCAGTTAATGGGCCGGGTGGACCCCTTGATACGCCGCACTGACGCATCACTGTTAAGGCCCAGCACCAGGCAGTCCCCAAAGGAACGGGCCTTTTTCAAATATCTCACATGACCTGCGTGAAGAATATCGAAGCAGCCATTGGTAAATACCACCTTCTGGCCGCCCTCCCGCAGGACCTTACAAAAATCTGCTATTTTTGAACCATCTATCAGCATAATAAATACCTTTAAGTAAGGGAGTATCCCTTACATATGTTTCGTAATATAATCTTTAAGCTCTTGGGCACTTACGGTAGAAGTACCCATTTTCCTTACGGCAATCCCGGAGGCTATATTGGACAGGGTAGCGGCAGTCAATGGCTCCACTCCTGCTGCCAAGGCCAATATAACCGTAGCTACACAGGTATCGCCGGCACCGGAAACATCAAAAACCTCGCTCTTATCGGAAACTGGAATATGTTCCACACTGCCGTCAGCCATAAACAGGGTCATGCCCTGTTCACCCCGGGTAATAAGGGCTCCCTTGGCTTCCAGGTTTTTCAGCAGCTCCTTGCCGGCCGCTACAAGCTCCTCCTCATTATGGAGAGTGCGCCCCACGGCGTTAGCCAGCTCCGCATCATTTTGCTTTATAAAATCTACGGTTTTAAAGCGAAGAATATCATAACGGGAATCCACAATGGTAGGGATATCATTCTGATGACAATAGTCAAAAATCTGATTTTTCAGCTTCTCCGTAATAGTACCACTGCCATAATCGCTGAGGACGACTCCCTTAACCTTGGGCAAGACCTCCGCCAAATACCGGGACATAACGGACTCATGCTCTGAGGACATGGGTTCCTTGGATTCCTTATCAATGCGGACAATCTGCTGGCTCACGGTAGTGCGTCCCCCGGCAATAACCCGGGTTTTGGAAATGGTGTCCCGGCTGGTATCCTTTATAAATCCAGCCACATCCACCCCGCGGCCTTTAAGAATCTCCGTAAGTCCCTTGGCACCACTGTCATCGCCCAAGAGGCCTGCGGCGTGAACATTACCGCCAAGGGTTGCCGCATTATTCACCACATTAGCCGCACCACCGGCCACCACCTTTTCAGCAGCCTGCTCCAGCACCAATACAGGTGCTTCTCGGGAAATGCGGGAAATGGTACCCTCAAGGTAGATATCAGCAATCATATCGCCGATTACCAGGACCTCACTGCCATGCATTTTGTCTATTACGTTCAATAATAACTCTTTATCCACATTTATCACCACGGATTAAACTGTAATGTAAAGTTAACCTGATGCCGCTTTACCCGATAACGGGAAATCAGCTGGAGGCAATGGAACTCGTGGAACCAATACAAGTCCATATCCGCCAAATGGTAGTTATTCATATTAAAGGCCGTACCCACAACCACCCGATCATGGTCATTGAACTTATAGCTGAAGCCCGCCGATAATTTCCGGGAATAGCTGTCCAGATCGTAATCGAATACGGAATTCTTGCTGTTGGCCTGGGTATAGCTGTACCTGGTGTAATACGACCACCGTGGATCCACATCCCGCCACAGCAGAGCCGCATAGCCAAGGCCCTTTATCCGGGAATGATTATAACTTTCGTCTGTAACAGAATAACTGGTACTCAAATCCAACTTGTGATTACCGCCCAAATCGATTGGCTTATGCTTCAAGGTAGCCTCGTAAAAGGTGTGCATACTGTGAATATTATCCTGGCTCCAATGCCCCCGTTCATACCTCAAATTTACCGTAAAAGGTGAGTCCCCCAAGGGTATGGATTTGCTATACCGGAAGGATGGAGCCTTCTTTATCCACTTATTGTTACTGCTCTCATAGTATCCAGTTAGCAACTCAAATTTCCCTAGACTGTTGATGTATACAAGGCCACCATTGCTATGAAAGCCATGCTTCCCCGTATAAATCACATCACCTGTTAAATACAGATTTTTATTTAAATCCTTAGTAAAGTTCTTGCGTATCCACCATCCATCATCCGGATTATAGCCCACCCGTGGCAAATCCATCTGGCTATCGTCCCGGTCCAACCTAAAGGTCTTCTTCTTGGCGGAATAAATGGGGGTATCCCCCAGCCAAAACTTCAAATCATGGCAAATCATTTTATCCCCTGGATATACCTCAACCATGGCGGCAGAGGTACGATAATCCGGGTGAACAGCCGAGCACTTGGTTATATAGCCGTCAAAGACCAAAATCTTGTCCGGGTACAATTCAATGCGCTTTCCCTTAATGTATTCGTGGTCAATCTTGCCACTGACATCCTCCATGCTGCCGGTTTTTTTGCCATAATTGTATTGGATTCTGTACCCATCCATAATTATTTTGGCCTGCTGCGGGGTCATTTGTACCATATGACCCTTCCCCGGTACATTTATCTCCGTGTTTTGAAGGTTTCCTTTTATTTCCTCAGTCTTAAACCGCTGGGCATCCATGGAGGTAATATTAACCTGACCGACAGCGTAAAAATCACCATTACGCTGATCGTAAAACAGCTCATCCCCTTCCAGGGCCACCGGAACATTTTTGGTGGGATCCAGTGGATCACGCAGGTTTCTGCTCATTTCCAGGGCATCCTGCACCAGCTGCTGCTGTTCATCGGTCAGAGCATTCTCCCGCGCCGCACGCCGATTATTTTCCAGATAATCCAGCACATTTGCATTAGTATCAGTACTGGAGTTGTATTGGGCTGCCGTCCCCACTCCCGGCAGAACCATGATGGTCACCAGCATTCCGGCACAAAGCAGTGCTTTGGTATTGTTCTTCATCAAATTGTTTTCCCCTATCTAATCAATTGGCTGTCGCCCTTAATTGCATACATACTCTACTATATGATACTCCTTTTAACTGTATAACACAAGAAAAGCCTCCCCCGATTGTAATATTCTCCATCGGAGGAGGCCAGATTGTTTCTGTGTTCAATTAAAACTGCTCTGTGCTGGTGGTTGGAATGGCGTATACGGTGCAAGCCTTTTCTGTTTGCAGATACAAGTCGGTGCCCTCAGGCAGGTTGACATTTTTGCCCTTTACAAAGGCACCGCCAATGATACCGATTGGACCGAGGATAAGCATGCCGGCCAGGCTGGCACCGGCTGCCATACCCATCTGCTCCATGCTTGCCTTGGCTTCCTCACCCAGGGTCATATCAACCCTGGTACCGTCCACGGCCTCCATTTCCTTGAAGTCAATGTTGATTTTGGCGTCGCGCCCGAAGTTCTGGGCCTGGGATACATCGGTAACTTCACCTTCGCCCAGGGCGCCAGCCGTTATAAGAAGCATGTCATTTTCAATAACGTCCTCTGCTGCCTTGAACTTTATAATGTCACCCTTTTTTAATTCCTTGGCATTAATTGGAGTTACCAGAGAAATCTTTACCAGGGTGTTTGCCGGTACGTTTACCTGAGTCAGTGGAATGGTGGTACTGCCAAAGGCGAAGGTAGACAAGCTCTCAATGCGCGTCTTGATGGAGTCATCGGAATTATTGCCGTTGATCTGCAGTTCCATGTCGTTGACCCGCTTTTGAATGGAGTCCATACTCACCTTATGGGAAATGGTCCATTCTAGAGCGTTGAGCTGAGTAATCAGGGACGGGCTGGTGGAATTGTCAAAGGCTTCATCGTAGAGGCTGTTAATGCGATCCATCATGGCCCCCTTTTTCGTGGTACCACCAAAATCCTTTTCCAGCTTTTCGATGCGCTGAACGATGGCCCCGGTCTGCTCCTGGCCATAGGTGGCAATCTCCACGGCTCCCAGCTTGCCGTTGGCGGTATTCGGCACCGCCGCGGCCGCCGTCCCCAATGAAGACACCAGGAACACCGTGCTTAAAAAGATACTGAATAATTTCTTAAGCATTTCAAAAATCCTCCTACATGCAGTGATAACGGCAGGATAATGCTGTGCTTTACGCCGTACCGGCGTTAAATGTTCAACACAGCATCCCCCTGCCTTTCTTATACAATGTAAACATTTAAATCTGATTAGAATATGAATAAATTTAGATTATAGCTTTCTGATAGGGGCAATTGCTTGAAGCGTTGGGCGATGGACGTTAAGAAGCTATTTTTTTGCATACTTACACAGCGAGAAAACATCCACTGTTTGAGCGAAGCGAGTTTGGATTTTTCTTGCTGACTAATTAAAAGCAAAACAATAGATTTAGTCCTGAGTCCCTTGCTGAAGGCAATGCCCCTATTGAAATTAGTATTTCAGAAACTCTGCAACCTTTTTAAGGGCCACGCCGGCGGCTTCGATGGTTTTATCGATATCCTCATCAGTGTGGGCCCCGGACATGAACAGGGTTTCAAACTGGGATGGGGCCAGATAAATTCCCTGCTCCAGCATGGCCCTGAACCACACCTTAAAGGCCTCCTGATTGGAGGCAGCCGAGGTTTCGTAGTCCACTACTTCCTTGTCGTTAAAGAAGAAGCCAAACATGGAGCCCGCCTGCTGTACCTGCAGGGTAACACCGGCCTCCTTGGCCTTCTGGGCAATACCCAGCACCAGCTTCTTGGTCTTGATGGTCAATACTCGGCTATAATCCGGCTCCCCAGGCTCCGGCTCAGCGGTGATAATTTTCAGGGTTTCCAGTCCCGCCGTCATGGCCAGTGGATTGCCGGACAGGGTACCGGCCTGATATACAGGACCAGCCGGGGCAATATAATTCATAATATCCCGCCGGCCACCGTAAGCGGCCACCGGCAAACCGCCACCAATAATTTTACCGAGACAGGTCAGATCCGGCTTGACGGCGTAGGCCTTCTGGGCACCGCCCAGGGAGGCTCTGAAGCCACACATTACTTCATCGAAGATTAACAGGGCACCCTGTTCGGCCGTCAGCCTGCGCAGTAAGTCCAGATACCCTGGCTTAGGCAGCACCAGACCCATATTACCGGCCACCGGCTCCACGATAACCGCAGCGATTTCACTGCCGCTTTTTTCCATGACCTCAGTAAAGGCCTCAAAATCGTTATATGGTATGGTAATGGTATCATTGGCGGTACCCGGGGTAACTCCCGGGCTGTCCGGCACCCCAAAGGTGGCCAGACCGGAGCCGGCCTTTACCAGCAGACCGTCACTGTGACCGTGATAGCAGCCGATGAATTTTAAAATCTTGTTGCGGCCGGTAAAGCCCCGGGCCAACCGCAGGGCACTCATGGTAGCCTCAGTACCGGAATTGACCATGCGGATTACCTCTATGGATGGATATACCTCCATTACCAGCTTGGCCAGCTGGCTTTCAATAAGGGTAGGGGCTCCGTAGCTGGTGCCACGGGTGGCCGCCTCCTGCAGGGCCTTTACCACCTGGGGATGGGCATGGCCCACCACCATTGGGCCCCAGGAGCCCACATAATCTATATACTCATTGCCGTCAATATCAAAAATATGACTGCCCTCGGCCCGGTCAATAAAGGGTGGATTGCAATCCACATTTCTATAGGACCGGACCGGACTGTTTACGCCGCCGGGCATTAAGTTCTTCGCTTCTTCAAAGGCTGCGGCAGATTTCTCTAAATTAAGCATATTATAATCCTTTCATGTTAAATATAACGAGCTTTAAGATGTCCCCTTCCTCTTTAGGTGGGGGAAAACAAACTACAACAGCTGGTGAGCATATCTCCCAGTGCGGACGTATCAAAGCAGCAACGATGCTTTGCTAATACGTCCCATGCGAAAGTGTCCTACAAAGCAAGACAATAGTCGAAGCTGAGT